>NZ_JBNCLD010000005.1:0-135259 GCF_049844505.1 Micromonospora sp. DT229
GTGCTCTGGCTGCACCAGCGTCGCACCATCTGATCTCCGTACCGACGAAAAGGGCGCCGCGGTCGACCGCGGCGCCCTTTCTCGGCCTCGATCAGCGCCAGCGGGCGATGACGGTGGCCCCGCCGACCACCTTGTCGCCGGGCCCGACCACCGGGTCCGCGGCCTCTACCGGCAGGTAGACGTCCGTGCGGGAGCCGAATCGGATCAGCCCGAACCGCTCGCCCCGCGCCAGCAGGGTGCCCACCGGCGCCCGCTGCACGATCCGCCGGGCGATCAGGCCGGTCCGCTGCGCCACCACGACCGTGCCGTGTGCGGTGTCCAGCACGGTGTACGCGGCCACGTTGTGCTCCGCGTCCGGCTTCATCGCGTTGACGAAGCCCCCGTCGGCGACGAAGTAGTCGACCACCTTGCCGGCCACCGGGGAGCGGTTGACGTGCACGTCGAGCACCGACAGGAAGACCGCGATCCGCAGGAACTCGCTGTCGCCGAAGCGTTCGTCGTGCAGTCGCTGCACCGACAGGACCTTGCCGTCGGCCGCGGCCACGATCGCCGAGGGGTCCTCCGGCACCTCCCGCTGCGGGTCCCGGAAGAAGGCGGCCACCGGCGCGGCGGCGAGCGCGGGAACCAGCCACAGCTTGGACTTCGGCCGAGTCAGCCGGGTGACGGCGGCCAGACCGAGGGCGATGCCGGCGGCGGCCACCCCGTTGGAGTCGATGTGCATGCCCCGGGTCAGCGGCACGCTGGACGGGCGGTAGGCGGGGGCGAGACGCTCCGCCGCGGCGGAGTCTGCCGGGGTGAACCGGAGTCGGTAGACCCGTACCGGCTCCGCGTTGCGCAGCACCAGGTCGACCCCGACGCCGTGCAGCGCACCCTGGCGCTCCATCTCGATGGCCGCACCGGCGGTCCGCCCGACCGCGGTCGCCACGCTGAGCACCGCTCCGTCGGCCAGGTACTTGGTCAGGGTCTCGATGGTGGTGCGGGCCTCTTCGGCGGTACCGGACAACGCCTCACCGGCCACCACCACCGCGGCCGGCTCGGCCTCGGCCAGGCTGTCCACCACCCGGACCCGATCGGCGACCCAACGCCCCTGGGCGGTGACATGCTCACGCAGCGCCGCGGGGCTGACCGACTCGGCCGGCACCACGGTGAGGGTGTCGCCAGGCAGCAGGGCTTCAATGGCCGCGGCCAGCACCGCAGACTCCGGCGCCGCACCTACCAGCAGTGCGGCCTTGGGGTCGTTGATCCGGGCTAGCTCGGCGACGAGGGTGCGGGCGGCACGCTCGCCGAGGCGGACCGGGCCGGACCGGCCGGCGGCACGCACGCCGGGAAACTGGGTCATCTGCAACGGGCTCCTGACGGGATAGAGGCGACTGACGCGAGATCACCGCCCGGCGGCGCGATCGGCCCGGCCGCGAGCGGCCCGCGCGAACCGGTGACCCGCGCGGGATGCCCCGCGACGTGGGCCGGCCGGAAGGCGGGAGCACACCGGCCAGCATAGGCGGCGTGGCGCCGCTGCCGCATGGTCAGGCAGTCGGGCCGCGCCGCTGTGGCGTGGGCGGCTCCTCGCCGATCAGATCGAGGGTGCGGTCCTCCCCGGTCAGGAGGGTGCGGTCCTCCTCGGTCAGGTTCAGGGTGTGGTCCTCGTCGCTGCGCAGATCCGGATCGGTCGCCACCTGCGGCCCCCCGTACCCCTCGGCCGCCGGGCCGGGCTGCTCGGGCTGGTCGGCCTGCTTGGTGGAGCGCAGGGCACCCAGCAGACCGAGCAGGCCGATCAGGATCAGCCCGCCGGCCAGGAACCAGCCCACCGGCGGCAGGACGAGGCCGAGCACCTGGGCGAGCAGCCACCACGCGGCGAGCGCCAGGAAGAGCAGCCCGAAGACGAACGACACCAGGTCGGTACGGTGTGCCCTCATCGGGTCACCTCCATGTGTCCGGCGTTGACGTGCAGGTTCAGGCGGAGCTTGCCGCCGCCCGGTCCGTCCGGACCCAGGTCGACGACCTCCCGGCGCTGGTCGTCCCTCGACCAGCCGCGCCGGTCACCGAGGATGTTCGCGTCACCGGCGGTGACCTCGGTCACCGCGGTCACGTCCACGTTCGGGGGCAGCAGCACGGTGGCCTGACCGAAGTTGATGACCACGGTGATCTCGGTCTCCCGCTTGTCGAAATCCACCGCCCGCAGGTCCAGCACCGCGTCGGAGAAGCTCTGCTCGTACCGCAGGGCCAGGTCGTCGTGGCTGGCCGGGGCCCAGACGACCGAGTTGCCGAAACCATCGGCCCGCTCGTACGACTCCGCCACGGTGGCCACCCCCAGGGCGGCTGCGGTCACCAGGCCCAGGGCGATCAGCCAGCGGGCCCGGCCGAACCAGGCGCCCACGAGCAGACCCAGGCCGATCACGGTGAGTGCCGCTGCGAAGTAGGCCGAGGCGCCGATCCGGAAGATGTCCAGCAGATCGAGTACGCCCACCAGACCCAGCGCCACGAAGATCAGCGAGAAGGTCACCGCACCGAGGGCGGAGCGTTCCCGGGGCTTCTTCGGCGGCTTCGGTCTCGGCTGCGGGGGAGGTGGGGCCATGGTCCGCGGCGCGTACGGGCCGTGCGGAGCGAACGGGGGACGGTACGTCGGTGGCGGGGTCACCGTGGGCGAGGTCAGCGGGGTGCTCGCCGTCGACCAGGGCGGCGCGGGGAAGGGATGCACGGCGGGTTCTTCCGGTCGTGGGGTGGGGGGGACCGTCGCGTACTGCGGGTAGGCGGTGGCGGTCTGCGGGTTGCCGGCGTACTGCGGGTAGGCGGGGGTCTGCGGGCTGCCGGCGTACGGCGGCGGGTAGGGGCTCGGGGTGGGGTGGCTGACCGGTGGGGCGGGGGCCGGTGGTGGACCGGGTGGGGTGGTCGCGGGGCCCGGTTCGGGCTGCCGCTGCTGTTGCTGACGGTTGAGCAGCAACGCCCCACCGACCAGGATGGCCGCGCCGAGCAGCACCGCGCGGAAGGCGTCCGTGACGATGTAGCCGAAGGCCACCGCGACCAGGATGCTGAGCACGATCACGGTGACCGGGGACATGCTCGATCTGCCCCGGCCCAGCATCGACTCGACCGGGGAGGCGGTGTCGCCCTCGCCCGGGATGATCAACCAGGCGGTGACGTAGACCAGGATTCCGATGCCACCGAAGAAGCCGAGCACCGCCAGCAGCACCCGCCAGAGCACCGGATCGGTGTTGGTGGCCCGGCCGATGGCCGCGCAGACCCCGGCCAGGTACCGGCCGTCGCTGGGGCGGACCAGCCCGTACCGGGAGGTGAAGCCGGCCCCCCCGAAGGGTCCGCCGGCACCCCCTGCGGGCGGGGGCCCGCTGGCGGTCGGGCCGCCGCCGGGCGGGGGAGCGCCCCAGCCGCCACCCGGAGGCGGGACGGCGGTGGGACCGCCCCGGCCGCCACCGGGAGGTGGGACGGCGGTGGGGTCGTGCGGGGTGCCGGTCCAGCCGGCGCCGGGAGGTGGGACGGCGGTCGAGTCGTACGGTGGCGGGCTGGTCGGCCCGGGCCCGGCGGAGGGTGCGGGCGAAAGGGGTGCGGTCGGTGCCCCGGCGGCCGTGGTGGGCAACGGGTGGGTGCCCGGCGCTGCCGTGTCGTCCCCGGCCGAGCCCGGCGATGCGGGCGCGGCCGATGATGCCGACGGGATCGGCGAGGTCGCCTCGGCTTCCGTCGGCTCCGGTCGGTGCGGCTGCGCAGGGTCGTCGGTCATGTCTCGATCCTGCGACGCCGGAGGCCCGAGTGACCTCAGGAGGCGACCCTGACCCCACCCTGAGATCCGACGCCACCCAATCTCCGGGGCCTCCCCGTGGTCGGCCGGCTGCCCTGCATGTGACGATCAACCTGGGCCGGAGCCCGACCGCATCCGGCGAAGATCCTGCCCAGGGAGCCCGTGATCAGTGCCGTGAGTCAGCCACCCCGCCTCTACCGCGCCCCGGAGAACCGGATGGCCGCCGGGGTGGCCGCCGGCATCGCCGAGCACCTCGGGGTGCCGGTGCTGCGGGTCCGGATCGCCTTCATGGTGCTGCTCGGGTTCAGCGGTCTCGGTCTGCTGCTGTACGCCGCCTTCTGGGCGGTCGTCCCGCTACGCCCCGGCGACACCGCGGCACCACCCCGTCGAGACATCGCCCAACTGTTGCCGTTCGTGGCGATCGGGCTCGGGGTCCTGCTGATCCAGGTGATGGTCTTCGACTCGGTGGGCGCGGCCGGTACGGCGGGCTGGCTGGTAGCGATCATCGCGGTCGGCGCCGGAGTGATCTGGCACCAGTCCGGGCCGGAGCGGCGGCGCCAGTGGGGCGACTCGATGCCGGTGCCGTGGCTCAGCGCGGTGGTGGAGGAGAGCGACCGGCGAGCCTTCGTGCTGCGCTTCGTCGGCGGCGGGGTGCTGGTAGCGGTCGGCATCATCGGGGTCGCCGCGGTGTACTCCCCGGCGCAGAACATGGACGCGGTGATCAACGGGGTCATCTTCGCGCTGGTCGGGCTGGCCGGGGTGGGGGTGGTGGCCGCCCCGGTGCTCTGGCGGACCTGGAACCAGCTCCGGTCGGAGCGGGAGGGGCGCATCCGTGAGCAGGAGCGGGCCGAGTTGGCGGCCATGGTGCACGACCAGGTGCTGCACACCCTGGCGTTGATCCAGCGCAACGCCAGTGACGTCAAGATGGTGCAGCGCCTGGCCCGGGGCCAGGAGCGCTCCCTGCGTAACTGGCTCTACAAGCCCACCGGATCACCGACGGAGCGGTTCGCGGCCGCCCTGGAGCAGGCGGCGGCCGAGGTCGAGGACACCTTCGCGATCACCGTGGAGGCGGTGGTGGTCGGCGACCGGGAGACCGACGAGCGGGTCGGCGCGCTGGTCGCCGCCGCCCGCGAGGCCCTGGTGAACGCCGCCCGGCACGCCGGGGTGCAGACCGTCTCGCTGTACGCCGAGGTCGAACCCGACCAGGTCAGTGTCTTCATCCGGGACCGGGGTGCCGGGTTCGATCCGGATACCGTGGAGGATCACCGACACGGGGTCCGAGGTTCCATCATCGGACGGATGAAGCGGCACGGCGGCCGGGCGGAGATCCGCTCCCGGCCTGGGGAGGGGACCGAGGTCCGGCTGATCTTGCCGATCGCCCGGGAGTCGGCCACTGCGGAGAGGGGCAGATGATGGCTGAGCAGTCGAGGCAACCGGCTGAGGCGGCCGAGGCCCGCCCTGAGCGGCTGCGGGTGTTCCTGGTCGACGACCACGCGATGTTCCGGGCGGGCGTACGCGCCGAGTTGGGAGCGCACGTGGAGGTGGTCGGCGAGGCGAGCACGGTGGCCGAGGCGGTCAGCCGGATCGCCGCCACCGGACCCGATGTCGTGCTGCTGGACGTACACATGCCCGACGGTGGGGGCCGGGCGGTGCTGGAGGCGATGCGGCGCAGCCATCCCGAGGTGCGTTTCCTGGCCCTGAGCGTCTCCGACGCCGCCGAGGACGTGATCGGGCTGATCCGGGCCGGTGCCCGGGGTTACGTCACCAAGACCATCTCCCCGGACGAGCTGGCCGCGGCGATCCGCCGGGTGGCCGACGGGGACGCGGTGTTCAGCCCTCGGCTGGCCGGCTTCGTGCTGGACGCCTTCGCCGCCCGCCCGGACGCCCCGGTCGCGGACCCCGAACTGGACCAGCTGACCAACCGCGAGCGCGAGGTGCTGCGGCTGCTGGCCCGGGGGTACGCGTACAAGGAGATCGCCCGGGAGCTCTACATCTCGATCAAGACGGTGGAGACCCATGTCTCCAACGTGTTGCGCAAGCTCCAGATGTCCAACCGGTACGAGTTGTCCCGGTGGGCGGCGGACCGTCGACTGGTCTAACCGATCGTCGGGGCCGGCGGATCAATCACCCGGATGATCAACCTGCCTGCACGTCTGGAACTCGACTCCTACTTTTGGGTAGGATCCTGCCACGAGTGGCTGGATTCACGTTCTGATTTCTCGCCGTCACAGAGATCATCAACGTCCCCCTGCCAATCGGCCGATCGGGCGCGAAAAGCCGTTGACGGGCAGGTCATACCATGCATGTGGGGTGACGCGAACTCGCCTCCAGGCGGATGTCGGCACCGTCCCGGGCGGGTATCGGCTTGATAACACGCCTTCCGGCTTGGGTGCATTTGGTGTCACAGTGGCAGGCACCTCACAACCCCCTCGTGAGCCCGAGCGCCCTGAGGAGGCACTCCCATGCGCGGGAAATTCCTGAAGGTGGCGGTCGCGGCGACCGCCACCGCCATGTTGGCTACCGCCTGCGGCGGCAGTAGCGACAACGACAACGACAACGCCGGCTCGACCGGCGGCACGTTGCGCGTCTACAACGCGGAGCCGGCGTTCCTGACGCCCTCCGGTGGTGACGACGAACCGTCGCTGTACGTGATCCGTTCGCTTTTCCGTGGTCTGGTGAAGTACAACGCCCAGAGCTCCGCGGTCGAGATGGACCTGGCCGAGTCGGTCGAGTCGGACGACCAGAAGCTCTGGACGATCAAGATCAAGAGCGGCTACACCTTCGACAACGGCGAGGCGGTCAACGCCGACGCCTTCATCCGTTCCTGGAACTTCGCGGCCTACAGCCCGAACGCCCAGAACAACGGTTACTTCATGAAGCGCATCGCCGGGATCAAGGACGTCCAGTCCACCGACCCGGACGGCGACGGCCCGCAGAAGGCCCCGGAGCCGAAGGCCAAGGAGCTCTCCGGCCTCAAGAAGGTCGACGACCTGACCTTCACCGTCGAGCTGGAGGCTCCGTTCTCCGGCTTCCCGACCACCATCGGCTACCCGGGCTTCTTCCCGATGGCCGAGGCGTGCGTCGCCGACATCGCGGCCTGCAACGAGAAGCCGATCGGTAACGGCCCGTACAAGATGGACGGCAACTGGCAGCACAACGTTGCGATCAACGTGGTTCGCAGCGACACCTGGAAGGGTGAGCCCGGCAAGCCGGACCGCATCGAGTACCGCATCTTCGCCGACGTCGACGCCGGTTACGCCGCCTTCCAGGCCGGCGAGCTGGACGTGATGTACACCGTGCCGCCGGCCCGCTACAAGGAGGCCAAGGCCACCTACAGCGACCGGATGTACGAGCAGCCGGGTGACAGCTTCACCTACGTCGGTATGCCGCTGTACCAGGACAACTTCAAGGACAAGCGGATCCGTCAGGCGCTCTCGCTGTCGATCGACCGCCAGTCGATCATCGACGCCGTCTTCGACGGCCGGTTCACCCCGGCCACCGGCTTCGTCGCCCCGACCTTCGAGGGTGCCCGCGCCGACGTCTGCAAGTACTGCAAGAAGGACGTCGAGAAGGCCAAGCAGCTGCTCGCCGAGGCCGGCGGCTGGCCGGCCGGTGAGAAGCTGATCCTGTGGGCCAACGCCGGTGCCGGTCACGACCAGTGGCTGCAGGCCGTCGGTGACCAGATCAAGGACGCCCTGGGCATCGACTACGAGCTGAAGGTCAACCTGCAGTTCGCCGAGTACCTCGAGACCGCGGACCAGAAGAAGTTCACCGGTGGATTCCGGCTCGGCTGGGGCCCGGACTACCCGTTCATGGAGACCTTCCTCTACCCGCTCTACGGCACGGGCTCGGGCAGCAACAACTCGACCTACAGCAACCCCGAGTTCGACGCCGCGATGAAGGAGGGTGACTCGGCCGACTCGATCCAGGCCGCGATCCCGTCCTACCAGAAGGCGGAGGACCTGGTCGGTGAGGACCTGCCGGTCATCCCGATGTGGTTCAACAAGGTTGGTGCCCTCTACAGCGAGAAGGTCGACCAGTTCGTCTGGAACGCCGTTTCGGACGCGGACTACGCAGCGACCTCTCTGAAGTAGACCTGAGCTTCAGGCTCCTGACCCAGCCGTAATACGACGTGGCGGTAACGGTCACCTCACCAGGGTGATCGTTACCGCCACGTCAGCGCCGAGAGGAGACCCCGAGATGGGGCGCTACGTCATTCGACGGTTGCTCCAGTTCATTCCCACCGTGCTGGGCACCATGTTCCTGCTCCACTACATGACTTCGCTGGCGATCCAGTTCAGTGGGAACCCGGTCCGGGCGATCTTCGGTGACCGGACCCCGCCGCCCGCGCTGTTGCAGGCGATCACCGAGCGACTCGGCTACGGTGACCCATGCCTCGACCAGAAGGGCAACCCCTGTTTCGGGCTCTTCCTGGATCGGCTCCAGAACATCTTCCTCCACTTCGACTTCGGCATCAACCTGCGTCAACGTCCGGTGACGGAGTTGGTGGCCGACGCCATCCCGTTCACCCTCAAGCTGCTGGTGATCGCGATCGTCTTCGAGGCGGTCGTGGGTATCGCCGCCGGTGTGCTGGCCGGTCTGCGCGGCGGCAGCTTCCTCGACTACATGGTCAAGATCAGCACGGTCTTCATCATCTCGGTGCCGATCTTCGTGCTCGGCGTGGTGGTGCGGGAGTTCGTCGGGGTCAAGTTCGGTAACGTCCTACGGGGCCAGGACTGGGTTCCTGACCTGATCTCGGTCGGGGTGTTCACCCCTGGATTCAAGCCCGACTATCCGTTCGCCAGCTTGATCATTCCCGGCATGGTCCTCGGTGCGGTCTCACTGGCCACCACGGCTCGGCTGACCCGGACCAGCATCATGGAGAACATCCGGGCCGACTACGTCCGGACCGCCAAGGCCAAGGGCCTGACGAACAAGCGGGTCATCGGCGTGCACACGCTGCGCAACTCGCTGATTCCGGTGATCACCTTCCTCGGTGTCGACATCGGTGCGGCGATGGCCGGTGCGGTGGTCACGGAAACGATCTTCAACGTTCCCGGTATCGGTCGACTGGTGACCCTCTCCGCCCGTACCGGCGAATCGTCCGTCGTGGTCGGCGTGGTGACCATGCTCGTCCTGGTCGTCCTGGTCGCCAACCTGCTGGTCGACCTCCTGTACGCCGTGCTCGACCCGAGGATCCGCTATGAGTGACCGAACCGTGGTGACGATGCGGTCCGCTGGGCATCAGACCGCCTCCGGCTGGAGCGAAACGAGGTGTGGACATGAGTGACCTGACGAGTGCGGGTGCGGCCGTCGGTGGCGCGCCGGTCGGGGGTGACGGCCCGACGACGGAGGCCACGACCGGCGGCAGCGGCAAGGAGCGCAGCGCCAGCCTGTGGGCGGATGCCCGGCGGCAGCTGGTCCGCGATCCGGTCTTCGTGATCGCCTCCCTCTACATCCTCGCGGTCGGCTCGATGGCCGCCTTCCCGTGGCTCTGGACCAGCCAGGACCCGCGTAACTGCAGCACCGACCGGTCTCGGATCTCGCCGAGCTGGGAGCACCCCTTCGGGTACGACATCCTGGGTTGCGACTACTACTCACACGCCATCTACGGCGCCCGGCCCTCGATGGTGATCGCGGTGATGGCGACCTCCGCCATCGTGATCGTCGGCGGCCTGCTCGGCCTGCTGGCCGGCTACTACGGCGGCTGGGTCGACGCGATCATCTCCCGCGTGATGGACATGTTCTTCTCGCTGCCGTTCCTGCTCGGCGCGATCGTGTTCCTGACCGTGATCAAGCGGCAGAACATCTGGACCATCACGATGGTGTTGTTCCTGCTGGCCTGGCCGACCATCGCCCGGATCATCCGGGGCAGCGTGATCTCCGCGAAGGATCTGGACTACGTGCACGCGGCGAAGGCCGTGGGTGCCCGCAACTCGCGGCTGATGTTCCGACACATCCTGCCCAACGCGATCGCCCCGATGCTGGTGTACGCCACCATCGTGCTCGGCTCCTTCGTCGCCGCGGAGGCCACGCTGACCTTCCTCGGCGTCGGGCTCCAGCCGCCGGCCCAGTCGTGGGGCATCATGATCTCGGTCCACCAGGTCTACTTCCTGGAGGATCCGTGGCTGCTGCTCTTCCCCTGCGGCCTGCTGATCGGCACGGTGCTGTCCTTCATCCTCATGGGTGACGCCCTGCGTGACGCCCTCGACCCGAAGTTCCGGTGAGGCATGAGCACTGACGTGAACGTGAAGTTGGACGCGCTGCCGGGCCTGGACCCGAACGCGCTGCCACTGGAGGTCAAGAACCTTCAGGTGGAGTTCCGTACCCGTAACGGCATCGCCCACGCGGTCAACGGGGTGAGCTTCGACGTGCGGGCCGGCGAGACCCGGGCGATCCTCGGCGAGTCGGGCTGCGGCAAGAGCGTGACCGCTCAGGCGATCATGGGCATCCTGGACAGCCCGCCCGGGTTCGTCACCGGTGGAGAGATCCTTTACCGGGGTGTCGACCTGCTCAAGCTGCCCGAGGCGCAGCGCCGTCGGGTCCGGGCCAACCGGATCGCGATGATCTTCCAGGACGCCCTCTCCGCGCTGAACCCGGTCTTCACGGTCGGGTTCCAGTTGGCCGAGATGTTCCGCAAGCACCGGGGCATGTCCCGCCAGGCCGCCAAGGCCCGCGCCGTCGAGCTGCTCGACCTGGTCAGGATCCCGGCGGCGAAGCAGCGGGTGAACGACTACCCGCACCAGTTCTCCGGGGGTATGCGGCAGCGCGTGATGATCGCGATGGCGCTGGCGCTCGACCCCGAGATCCTGATCGCCGACGAGCCGACCACCGCGCTGGACGTGACCGTCCAGGCCCAGATCATGGCCCTGCTGGCCGAGCTCCAGCAGGAGCGGAACATGGCCCTGGTGCTGATCACCCACGACATGGGCGTGGTCGCCGACGTGGCGGACCGCATCTCGGTCATGTACGCCGGTCGGGTCATCGAGGAAGCCGGGGTGGACGACATCTACGCCAGCCCGGCCCACCCCTACACCAAGGGTCTGTTGGAGTCGATCCCGCGCCTGGACCTCAAGGGTCAGGAACTCAGCGCCATCAAGGGGCTGCCCCCGGCGCTGACCAACATCCCGCCGGGCTGCGCCTTCAACCCCCGTTGCCGGTACGCACAGGACGTCTGCCGCCAGAACCCGGGGCCGCCGCTGTATCAGGTGACGCCGAGCCGCACCTCGGCCTGCCACTTCTGGAAGGAGGTCAAGGGCGATGAGTGACTTCGTGCTGGAGACCCGCGACCTGGTGAAGCACTTCCCGCTGACCCAGGGGATCGTCTTCAAGAAGCAGATCGGCGCGGTGCGGGCGGTCGACGGCGTCAACCTGCAACTGCGCCGGGGGGAGACCCTCGGTGTCGTCGGCGAGTCCGGCTGCGGCAAGTCGACCCTGGCCCGGATGCTTGTCGGTTTGGAGGCGCCGACCTCCGGTGACCTGTTCGTGCAGGGCCGCAACATGGCCAAGGTCGGTGCCGAGGAGCGGCGGCGGGGCCGGCGCAACATCCAGCTGGTGATGCAGGATCCGTACACCTCGCTGAACCCCCGGATGACCGTCGGCGACATCATCGGCGAGCCGTTCGAGGTCCACCCGGACGTGGTGCCCAAGGGTCAGCGGCGGGGCAAGGTACAGGATCTGCTGGAGCTGGTCGGTCTCAACCCCGACCACATCAACCGGTACCCGCACCAGTTCTCCGGTGGCCAGCGGCAGCGCATCGGCATCGCCCGGGCCCTGGCGCTCAACCCGGAGATCATCCTCTGTGACGAGCCGGTGTCGGCGCTGGACGTCTCCATCCAGGCACAGGTGATCAACCTGCTGGAGAAGCTCCAGAACGAGCTGGGTCTGTCGTACATCTTCATCGCCCACGACCTGTCCGTGGTCCGGCACATCGCCGACCGGGTCGCGGTGATGTACCTCGGCAAGATCGTCGAGATCGGCACCGAGGACGAGATCTACGAGACGCCGACGCATCCGTACACCCAGGCGCTGCTGTCGGCGGTGCCGGTGCCGGACCCGAAGCTGCGCGGCCAGCGGGACCAGATCGTGCTGACCGGCGACGTGCCCTCGCCGGCCAACCCGCCGTCGGGTTGCCGGTTCCGGACCCGCTGCTGGAAGGCTCAGGACATCTGCGCCGAGCAGGAGCCGCTGCTGGAGATCCGGGACAAGTCCGGTCACCCGAGCGCCTGCCACTTCGCCGAGGTACGCGACGTGGTGCACGCTACGGAGTAGCCGCATAGACGCCGCCGGCTCTGATCATCCGTATGGGACCGGCGGTAAAGGTAGTGCCTCCTCAGTGATCCGGGGCGTCGGCCGTCACCAACGGCCGGCGTCCCGGATTCCTGTCTCGGGCGCAACTGCCCCACCAGGCGGGCGGGTCAGAGCTGCCCGACAGGCGACCGGTCGGAGCTGCCTGCCGGGCGGCCAGGTCAGAGTGGTCCCCGGCCGGCGCGTAGGAGCAGCAGGGCGAGCTGGGTGCCGTCGGCGCCGAGGGCGCTGTTGAAGCGCTCCAGGATCTCCTGCTCGCGGGAGAGCACCAGCCGGGTTCCACCGGAGGCCAGTCGGGTGGCCCCCACCTCGCGGGACAGGGCGGACCGTTCCCGCCACAGCTCGATGAGGGTACGGTCGATCTCGTCGATCCGGGTCCGGATCTCGGCGATCCGGGCGGCGGCCATCGGCTCCGTGGTTCCGGTGCCCGGCTTCACCGAGCCCGTTGCATCGGCACCGCCGGTGCGCTCGGGTACGTCGGCGCCGGCCGGGACGCCACTCTGCTCCATCACGTCTGACATCTTCGGGTACCTCTCAAGATCTGGTGCCCGCTACCCGAATCCCGGGACGATGAAAGCCCCGGGCTCCGTGAGCCCGGGGCTTTCGTAGGTCTGATTGATCAGGCGCGACCCACGGCTGCCGGACTCCCGGTGCCGTAGTAAAAAAAGTGGCGGCGCTGATCGAACACGTCGTCGAGTATGCCTCCCCGGGCCGGGGGGATGCAAGAAAACGACCGGCGCAGCCTGCGAGGATGCGGTTGACCGGGGCCCATCCTTCACCGCAGGGCGGGGGTGTCCGGGGGTCGGCATAGACTCGCTCTGCGATGCATCCTCTCTTCGACATCCCCGTGTCCCCGCCGGAGCAACCGCCGCGCCGGGCCGCGCCGAGCGGCCTCGACCCGTTGCAACTCGTGGCCGACCTCAACGGTCCGCAACGGGAGGCGGTGACCCACGCCGGGTCGCCGCTGCTGATCGTCGCCGGTGCCGGTTCGGGCAAGACCCGGGTGCTCACCCACCGGATCGCCTACCTGCTGGCCGCGCGGGAGGTGCACCCCGGCGAGATCATCGCGATCACCTTCACCAACAAGGCCGCCGGTGAGATGAAGGAGCGGGTGGCCGCCCTGGTCGGGCCGCGCGCCCGCCTGATGTGGGTCTCCACCTTCCACTCGGCCTGTGTACGGATTCTGCGCGCCGAGCACGAGCACGCCGGCCTGAAGTCGACCTTCTCGATCTACGACGCCGACGACTCCCGTCGGCTGATGCAGATGGTCGCCCGGGAGTTGGATCTCGATCCCAAGCGTTACCCCGCCCGGGGGTTGGCCGCCCAGGTCTCCAACCTGAAGAACGAGCTGGTCGATCCGGAGACCTTCGCCGCCCGTGCCTCCGGGCCCAACGAGCGGGCGCTGGCCGAGGCGTACACCCTCTATCAGCGGCGGCTGCGGGAGGCGCACGCCCTGGACTTCGACGATCTGATCATGACGACGGTGCACCTGCTCCAGTCGCATCCGCATGTCGCCGAGAGCTACCGGCGTCGGTTCCGGCACGTCCTGGTCGACGAGTACCAGGACACCAACCACGCGCAGTACGTGCTGATCAAGGAGTTGGTCTCCGGCACCGAGGGGCTGGAACCGGCCGAGCTGTGCGTGGTCGGTGACGCCGACCAGTCGATCTATGCCTTCCGGGGCGCGACCATCCGCAACATCCTGGAGTTCGAGCGCGACTTCGCCGACGCCCGCACCATCCTGCTGGAGCAGAACTACCGCTCCACCCAGACCATCCTGAACGCCGCGAACGCGGTGATCGACCGCAACACCTCCCGCAAACCCAAGCGGCTGTGGAGCGATGCCGGCCACGGCGAGCCGATCGTGGCGTATGTCGCCGACACCGAGCACGCCGAGGCCGACTGGGTGGCCCGGGAGATCGACCGGCTGGTCGACGCCGACGAGGCCCGGCCGGGTGACGTGGCGGTCTTCTACCGCACCAACGCCCAGTCCCGGGTCTTCGAGGAGGTGTTCATCCGGGTCGGCCTGCCGTACAAGGTCGTCGGCGGGGTGCGCTTCTACGAGCGCAAGGAGGTCCGGGACGCCCTGGCCTACCTGCGCGCGGTGGTCAACGACGACGACACCGTCAACCTGCGCCGCATCCTCAACACCCCGCGCCGGGGCATCGGCGAGCGCGCCGAGGCGTGTGTGGAGGCGCTGGCCGCCCGCGACCGGATCTCCTTCGGTGCGGCCCTGCGTCGGGCCAAGGAGGCCCCGGGTATCTCCAGCCGGGCGGCCAACGGCATCGCCGACTTCGTGGCCCTGCTCGACTCCGCCCGGGAGTCGGCCGTCGAGGGCACCCCGGAGGAGGTGCTGGAGGCGGTGCTGACCCGCTCGGGTTACCTGACCGAGTTGGAGGAGAGCCTCGACCCGCAGGACGCCGGGCGGGTGGACAACCTTCAGGAACTCGTCAGCGTGGCCCGCGAGTACACCGAACGGATCGAGGCGACCGGCGAGGAGGGGGAGCGGGCCACCCTGGCCGGCTTCCTGGAGCAGGTGGCGCTGGTCGCCGACGCCGACCAGATACCGGCCGACGATCCGGACCACCAGGGGGTGGTCACCCTGATGACCCTGCACACCGCCAAGGGCCTGGAGTTCCCGGTGGTCTTCCTCACCGGTCTGGAGGACGGGGTCTTCCCGCACCTGCGCTCCCTCGGCGACACCCGGGAGCTGGAGGAGGAGCGTCGGCTGGCGTACGTCGGCATCACCCGGGCCCGGCAGCGGCTCTACCTCTCCCGGGCGGTGACCCGGTCGGCCTGGGGGCAGCCCTCCTACAACCCCCCGTCCCGGTTCGTCGAGGAGTTGCCCCCGGAACTGGTCCGCTGGGAGCGGACCGAAGGGACGTACACCTCCTGGGGTGGCGGTGGCGGCGGGGTGGGTGGCCGCTCCGAGCGCACCCCCGGCGGGCGTGGCACCTTCACCGGGGGCACCCCCCGGGCGGTGCAGTTGGCCCGCAAGCTCGGTGTGGACGGCAGCCGCCTGGCCACCGCCAGCGACCTGCCGCAGGGGCCGAAGGTCGCCGCCGGGGACCGGGTCAACCACCAGCGGTACGGGTTGGGGCGGGTGGTCACCGTGGAGGGGCACGGCCCCGGTGCCCGGGCCCAGATCGACTTCGGTGACCAGACCCTCTGGTTGGTGCTGCGGCACGCCCCCATCGACAAGCTCTGAGGTCCCGCCCTCGTTGATCAACGAGGGCAACGGGAGAAGGCCGCTCGCGGTACCCTCGCAGCATGTATTCGTGCGCCGTCTCGATGAAGCCCTGGTTCCGCCGCTGACGGCGGCAGGGTCTACCGGCTTTCTCTGAGCAAGCTCTGCTCCGCCGTCCTGGGTGTTCCTGCCGGGCGGCGTGATCGTGCTGCCCGGCTCCACGACGAGCCGAAGAGCAGACAAATGATCATGAGCGAGTTGCATTCCGCCGGCCGACTGCCGGCAGGCCACCGGGCGCACGTACGGGCGGACGGCGTTCGGGTGGTGCGGGGTGGTCGGGTAGTGCTGTCCGAGGTCAGCGTGACCGTCTCGGCCCGTTCCCGGCTGGCCATCGTCGGTGAGAACGGCCGGGGCAAGACCACCTTGCTGCACGTACTGGCCGGGGTGATCACACCCGAGCAGGGCACGGTGGACCGGGCCGGCACCATCGGCCTGGCCGAGCAGGGGCTCCCGGCGTACGACGGCGAGACGGTGGGCACCCTGGTCGGGGCCGCCACCCGGGAGTCCCGCCGCGCCCTGCGGGCCCTGGACCGGGCGGCGACAGCCCTGACCGAGGGGGTCAGGGGCGCGGACGACGCCTACGCCGCCGCCCTCGACGCGGCCACCCGGCTGGACGCCTGGGACGCGGAGCGTCGGGTCGACATGGCCCTGGCCGGGCTGGACGCCTGCACCGACCGGCAGCGCCCGCTGTCGACCCTGTCGGTGGGTCAGCGCTACCGGGTTCGGTTGGCCTGCCTGCTGGGGGCCCGCTACGACCTGCTGATGCTGGACGAGCCGACGAACCACCTCGACGCCGCCAGCCTGACATTCCTCACCGGTCGGCTGCGCGACCATCCCGGCGGGGTGGTGGTCGTGACGCACGACCGGGCCCTGCTGCGCGATGTGGCCACGGAGTTCCTGGACCTGGACCCCAGCGAGGACGGACGACCGCGGCTGTCCGCCGGCGGGTACGCCGGTTGGCAGGAGGGGCGGCGCCGGGAACGCGACCGCTGGGAGCGGGACTACGAGGCCCAGCAGGTCGAGCATCAGCGGCTGGCCGACGCGGTGACCGAGGCGCAGCTTCGGCTGAGCACCGGTTGGCGCCCGGAGAAGGGACACGGCAAACATCAGCGCCAGTCCCGGGCCCCCGGGGTCGTCCAGGCGCTGCGGCGCCGCCAGGAGGACCTCGCCGCCCACCGACTCACCGTGCCGGAGCCGCCCCTGCGGCTGCGCTGGCCCGATCTCGGCATCCGAGGTCGGTCACCCGTCCTGCGCTGCACGGAGGTCACCGTGACCGGGCGGCTGCGTACCCCGGTCACCCTGAGCCTCGACGGCGCCGACCGGCTGTTGCTGACCGGCCCCAACGGGGCGGGCAAGTCCACCCTGCTGGCGGTGCTGGCCAAGGAGCTGACCCCGTCCACCGGCGAGGTGGATCATCTGGCGCGGGCCCGGGTCACCCTGCTCGGGCAGGAGGTGCCGGCCTGGCCGCCGACCCTCCTCGCGCACGAGCTGTACGACCGGCATGTCGGCCACCTCCAGACCCGGGGGCGCCTCGGCGAGCACGAGCGGCTGCCGCTGACCGCCACCCAGTTGCTCGACCGGGAGGCCCTTCGCACCCCGGTCGGGCGGATGTCGCAGGGGCAGCAACGCCGGTTGAACCTCGCGCTGCGGCTGGCCGAACGGCCGGACCTGCTGCTCCTCGACGAGCCCACCAATCACCTGTCCGCCCCGCTCGTCGACGAGTTGACCGCCGCCCTGCGCCAGACCTCGGCGGCGGTCGTCGTCGCCACTCACGACCGGCAGATGCTCGCCGACCTGGCGGACTGGCCCACCCTGTCGTTGGCCGACCCGGTGGAGGTGGTGTGACCGGTCAGCAGGTCACCTCGATGCCGCGGGCCCGCAGGAAGGGTGCCGGGTCGATCTGATTCCACATCTGTCCCTGGTGCACCTCGAAGTGCAGGTGCGGGCCGGTCGAATCGCCGGTGGAGCCCTCCAGGCCGATGGTCTGCCCGGTGCTGACCTTCTCGCCCACGCTCACCCTGGTGGTGCTCAGGTGGGCGTAGTGGGTCAGGTAGCCGTTGCCGTGGTCGATGACGACGGAGATGCCGTAGCCGTCTCCTACGTCACCGGCCTTGGTGACGGTGCCGCCGAAGGCGGCGCGGACCGGGGTGCCGGCCGGCAGGGCGAAGTCGATACCGGCGTGCAGGGTGCCCCAGCGGGGACCGTAGCAGGAGGTGATGGCGGCACCCGCCATCGGAATCACCCAGCCCGAGGCCGTACTCTTGGTCGGCTTCGGCGCGGCCTTGGTGGCCTTGGTGGCCTTGGGGCTGGCCTTGCTGGCCTTGGGGCTGGGCTTCGCGGTGGGGCTGGGCTCCACGGTCGGGCTGCCGCTCGGAGTCGGGCTGCCGAGCGCGCTCGCCTCGACCGGTCCACGGTCCGACCGGTCGGCACGGGCGGCGGCCTCGGCTCGGGCCTGTGCGTCGAGGGAGACCGGGCTCGGCGTGGGCTGGTCGTCGTGGGTCGTCACGGCGACGCCGCCGAGACCGACCAGCGCTACCGCGCCGATGACCAGGCTGCGGTTGCGCCAGCCGACCGGACGCCGGTGTCGGGCCGGAGCGTCGGGGATCTTCCGGTACGGGGTGGGGTTGTCGTCCTGCACGGGCGGACCTCACTGGATCGAAGTGGCACGTGACCTCGAAATCCTGGTGTCGTTTCGCCTGGCCAGGGGTACCGGGGGTTGGCGGGCCGGTACGGCAGCGCCCTCCCGCTGTCCGGGTCTGTCCGCTGCCGGGGCCGACTGACCGGGTCCGTCACGCAGAGTCAATGTGGCATCAGCCACAGTCGCTACTGTGGGCTGAGACACTTTCCGGTCGTACCGGCAAAAGAAAACCGCCCGGATCGACTGATCCGGGCGGTCAACGGGCCTTACTGATGGTCAGGAGTCGGCTACGTCGCTGTAAATTGCCTCGACTTGCAGCTTGATGTCCACTCCGCGCTCCTGCAGCCACGGCACCGGGTCGAGGGGCGAGCCCTTGACATGGATCTCCAGGTGCAGGTGGGAGCCGTACGAGTGGCCGGTGTTGCCGACCAGGCCGAGCTGGTCACCGGCCTTGACCTGCTGACCCTCCCGGACACTGAGTGCCGAGGAGTGGCCGTAGATCGCCTCGCTGCCGTCGGCGTGCTGGACGATCACGGCGTAGCCGTAGCCGCCGAACCAGCCTGCCTTGGTGACCTTGCCCTCGTGGATCGCCACGTAGGGGGTGCCTTCCGGTGCGACCAGGTCGATGCCGGTGTGCAGCTTGCCCCAGCGCATGCCGTACGGGGAGTTGAAGTCGTAGCCCTGTAGGGGGAGCAGCCAGACACCGGAGTCGGCGACGATCTCCGAAGCGCCCCGGCCGTCCCGGGAGGCGCGATCCGCGGCGTCGGCACGATCCGCCGCACCCTGGCTGCTGATCGACGCCTGCTTCAGCTCATCCAGCACCGAGGGGTTGACGCTCTTGGCGTCCGGCAGGGCACCGGCGCCCAGGGCCACCACACCGGCGCCGACGAAGGCGGTGGTGACGACTGCCGCGTAGCGGCTGCGTGGGGGGGTGGGTACTCGGCGGCGGCCGCGATATCGATCGGGCTCAGACGACAGGCGCTGGCGCACGCATACCCTCCGTTGTCGGGGTTCCGATGCGGCCCGGCCCACACCCGGACCGAGATCCCGGTGGTGGCTGGTGCCGCGTCGTCACCCGTCCGTAGACCTGATGACAACCGTGGACACGGTAGCCAACCGTCAGGCGAGCCACAAGCCGGAGCGCCGAAATCACCGCTCCATTCTGTCCCTTTCCGTCCACCATTGTCAGGTCTTTGGGTCTTCCTTGGCTGTCCCGGTCATCATCCTTTCGTAGCGCACTGTGACCGTTCGGCTGAGTCGTCCTGCTTGACGGCTCAGGTGCCCGTAGTGAAGTTCCGGAGTGTGAAAAGGCCCCGCGATTCGCGTCGGGGGTCGGCGGCCGCTGTGCGATCTCTCTCGCCCCGGTTTCCCGGGCCAGGCTGTGCGGGTTACCGTTCGTTCAGGTGATTGCCGCTATGCCGGTGAAAGGGATGCGCAGATGAGCTCTCGTGTTCGGGTCGTCGTCGCCAAGCCAGGCTTGGATGGTCACGACCGTGGCGCAAAGGTGGTGGCCCGGGCATTGCGGGACGCCGGCATGGAGGTCATCTACACCGGCCTGCACCAGACCCCGGAACAGATCGTGGAGACCGCTATCCAGGAGGACGCGGACGCGGTGGGTCTGTCGGTGCTCTCCGGGGCGCACATGACCCTGTTCCGGCGGGTGCTCGAACTGCTCGACGAGCGCGACGCCCGGGACATCGTGGTCTTCGGGGGCGGCATCATTCCCGACGCCGACCTTCCCGAACTGGAGCAGCTCGGCGTCGCCAAGATCTTCACCCCGGGCGCGACCACCCAGTCCATCGTGGAGTGGGTGCGGGCGAACGTAGCCCAGCCGGTGGCCTGAGGCCCGGGGTCGACCGGCCGGTACGCCGGGACCGGGTTTCGACCGGCCGGTCGGCCGGGACCGAGGCCAGGCGGAGGTTCGACGGGCAGAGTGAGGGGCCGGACGCACCCCTCACACGTCCGGCCCCTCTATGCACGATGCCCCGCCGCCACCCCTCGACCGACAGGGCATCGGCCGCTTTCCT
This sequence comes from Micromonospora sp. DT229, assembly GCF_049844505.1. NCBI lineage: Bacteria > Bacillati > Actinomycetota > Actinomycetes > Micromonosporales > Micromonosporaceae > Micromonospora > Micromonospora sp. DT229. Next base: position 19,968 of record NZ_JBNCLD010000005.1, read on the forward strand.
GTCCTCGCGCCTTCCAGCGCTCCGACATCAGACTCAACGAGGCCTGTCCGGTGGGGTTACGCACCAGCAGCGAGATCCCTCGGCGGAGCGGCCAGATCGCTCGATCGGGTGACCTGCCGCCGGGCCGTCGCGCCGCCGTGGTGCGGGACTTCGGGCAGGCTGTGGATTACGGCACACCGCGCACCCGCTCGGTTGCCCCTCGTGCCGTCCTCGCTAGGCTGCGCCCAATGGCCTGCTTCAACTTCCACTGATGTCAGGCATCGCACTGTTTTCTTTCCATACGCTGGTGGCGGCGCGACGGTGCGCCGCAGAGACGGGACGGGACGCGCAATCGTGGACCTGTACGAATACCAGGGGCGGGACCTGTTCGAGCGGCACGGTCTGCCCGTGCTCGCCGGCGGCGTCGCAACGACCCCAGAGGAGGCCCGCGCGATCGCCGAACGCCTCGGCGGCCGGGTGGTCGTCAAGGCACAGGTGAAGGTCGGCGGCCGAGGCAAGGCCGGCGGCGTCAAGCTGGCCGAGGGCGCGGAGGAGACGGTGGCTCGGGCCACCGACATCCTCGGCATGGACATCAAGGGTCACACGGTCCACAAGGTCATGATCACGGTGACCGCCGACGTGGCCGAGGAGTACTACTTCTCATACCTGCTCGACCGGGCGAACCGTACCTTCCTCTGCATCGCCAGCGTCGCCGGCGGCATGGACATCGAGCAGGTCGCGGCCGACACCCCGGACAAGGTCGTCAAGGCTCCGATCGACGCGGTCAAGGGCGTGGACGAGGCCAAGGCGCGGGAGATCGTCGAGGCGGCCGGCTTCCCGGCCGAGGTCGCCGACCAGGTCGTCGAGACCGCGGTGGGCCTGTGGCAGGCCTTCGTGGCCGAGGACGCCACCCTGGTCGAGGTGAACCCCCTGGCCAAGACCAAGGACGGCAAGCTGCTGCTGCTGGACGCCAAGGTCTCCCTCGACGAGAACGCCGGCTTCCGGCACCCGGACCACGAGGCCCTGGTCGACCAGGCCACGGTGGACCCGCTGGAGCAGGCCGCCAAGGAGAAGGACCTCAACTACGTCAAGCTCGACGGCGAGGTCGGCATCATCGGCAACGGCGCGGGTCTGGTCATGTCGACCCTCGACGTGGTCGCCTACGCGGGGGAGCGGCACGGCAACGTCAAGCCGGCCAACTTCCTCGACATCGGTGGCGGCGCCAGCGCCGCGGTGATGGCCAACGGTCTGGAGATCGTGCTCTCCGACCCTTCGGTCAAGAGCGTCTTCGTCAACGTCTTCGGCGGCATCACCGCCTGCGACGCGGTGGCCAACGGCATCGTCCAGGCCCTGGACCTGCTCAAGCAGCGTGGCGAGGAAGTCACCAAGCCGCTGATCGTACGACTGGACGGCAACAACGCCGAGGCCGGTCGGGCGATCCTCGACGGCGCGAACAACCCGCTGATCGAGCGGGTCGACACCATGGACGGCGCGGCCGAGCGGGCCGCCGAGCTGGCGGCTGCGGGGGTCTGATCATGGCAATCTGGCTGACCAAGGAATCGAAGGTCATCGTCCAGGGGATGACCGGCTCCGAGGGTTCCAAGCACACCCGACGGATGCTCGCCGCCGGCACGAACGTCGTCGGTGGGGTCAACCCCCGCAAGGCGGGCAGCACTGTCGACTTCGACGGCACCGAACTGCCGGTGTTCGCCAGCGTCGCCGACGCGATGAAGGACACCGGTGCGGACGTCACCGTCATCTTCGTACCGCCGCAGTTCACCAAGGGCGCGGTCATCGAGGCGATCGACGCCGAGATCCCGCTGGCCGTGGTGATCACCGAGGGGGTGCCGGTGCACGACACCGCCGCCTTCTGGGCGTACAACGTCGCAAAGGGGGAGCGGACCCGGATCATCGGGCCGAACTGCCCCGGTATCGCCTCGCCGGGCGCCTCCAACGCCGGCATCATCCCGGCCGACATCACCGGCGCCGGCCGGATCGGCCTGGTCAGCAAGAGCGGCACGCTGACCTACCAGATGATGTACGAGCTGCGCGACATCGGCTTCTCCACCTGCGTCGGCATCGGCGGTGACCCGATCATCGGGACCACCCACATCGACGCCCTGGCCGCCTTCGAGGCGGACCCGGACACCGACGCGATCGTGATGATCGGTGAGATTGGTGGTGACGCCGAGGAGCGGGCGGCCGAGTTCATCAAGGCCAACGTCACCAAGCCGGTGGTCGGCTACATCGCCGGCTTCACCGCGCCTCCCGGCAAGACCATGGGCCACGCCGGTGCGATCATCTCCGGCTCGGCGGGTACCGCCGACGCCAAGAAGGCGGCACTGGAAGCGGTCGGCGTCAAGGTCGGCAAGACGCCGACCGAGACCGCCAAGCTGATGCGGGAGCTCATGTCCGGTCGCTGACCGGACCGCTGAACCGCGCTGAGGGGCTGACCGGTCGGTCGGCCCCTCAGCGGTTCCAGTACGGGTAGTTCCCGGTGGCCTGAAGGATCAGGCTGAGCACGATGTTGAGCACACCCAGGCCGATCGCCACGTAACCCAGCACCGGGGACTGGCGGAAGCGCCGCGCGTCACGGATCGACAGCCAGCCGAAGACGATGCCGAGGATGCCGCAGCAGAGCAGGCCCGTGACGATCCCCAGCACCCCCCAGAGGGTGGTGCGGTCCCGACCGGCCGGCGGTGGGGGCGGGGGCGGCGGATAAGCAGTGGACACAGCTTCCTCCGAACGCTAGTCGCCGCGAGGTCTCACGGCTGCCTGGTGCCGAGGCTAGAGCAGGACCCGCGGTGCCACGCGGAATTGGGCAACTGATGATCCGGGTGGCGTGGTGTCGGACAGCCGACCTCGGCGCGGCATGCCAGAGTAGAACCGATGTCATCCGTCACCCCTGACCAGCCCCGGCGGGCCCACGAAGCCCGGGAGGCCGGCGACCGGCCGCCCGGTCGTGCCGGGCCGCCGCGTCGGGTGCCGTCCCCCCGTGGCCGGACCACCGGTCGCCACCACGCCCCGCTGGTGGTCGCCGCCCTGGTGGCCGCCGGTGGCGCCGCCCTGACCTCCTGGCTGCCGGTGGCCTTCGTGATCTGGTTGTTCCAGCTCAGCGAGGGTGCCGCCAGCCTGCTCGGCGCGGTACGCGCGGGAACGGCAGGGTGGCTGCTGGGGCACGGGGTACCCCTGGACACCGCCACCGGTCCGCTGGGTCTGGTGCCGTTGGCGGTCACCGCCCTGGCCCTGTGGCGGTTGTCCCGAGCCGGGGTGCATGTCACCCGTGCCATCGGCGCCCGGGGCAGCCGGTCACCGGGCCGCACCCTGGTCGCCGCGGTCGCGGTGGGGGTCGCGTACGCCCTGCTGGGGGTGTTGGGGGCCCTGTTGGTCGGGGCCGGCGGCCTGAATGTGTCGTCCGTGCGGGCCGGGCTCACCCTCGGCCTGCTCGGCCTGCTCGCCGCCGGTGTCGGGGCGGCCCGCACCAGTGGGGTCTCCAAACTGCTCGCCGCCCGGACCCCGAGGCCGTTGCGGGAGGGTGCGCAGGCGGGACTGGTGGCCGGGCTGGTACTGCTCGGGGTGGGTGCGGCCGTGGCCGGGCTGGCCGTGGCGACCGGCGGGGGTGACGCGGCTGATCTGATCGGCGCGTACCGCACCGGGGTGGCCGGTCAGGCCGGCATCACCCTCGTGAGCCTGGCCTACGCTCCCAACGCCACCGTCTGGGCGACCAGTTATCTGCTCGGTCCGGGTTTCGCGGTCGGCACGGACACCGCGGTGCGGACCAGCGAGGTGGCCGTCGGGGCGCTGCCGGCCATACCGCTGTTCGCCGGACTGCCCGGCGGGCCGGTCGACGGCTTCTGGTCGGTGTCCATCCTGGCGCTGCCGGCCCTGGTGGGGATGGTCGTCGGCGGGTTGCTCGCCCGCCGGTTGCTCCGCGCGGTCATGGCCCAGCGGGCGACCCTGAGCTGGGGGACCCTGTTCCTGTCGGCCGTGTCGACCGGGCCGGTGACCGGTCTACTGATGGGGGTGGCCGCCCAGGCCTCCCGGGGGCCGCTGGGTGAGGGTCGGCTGGCCGACCTCGGCCCGGTCGGTTGGCAGGTGGCGCTCGCCTCGACCGTGGTCATCGGTGCCGGTGCGGTGCTCGGCGCCGCCGCCGTTCGCTGGCTGGCCCGGGCAGCCGCCTGACGACGGAAGGCAGGGTCGTCGCCACCGCCCTCCACAGGTCCGGCGAGGATCGTTCAGCCGTCGGCCAGACGCCGGGATTCGAGCACGGTGGCGAGGAGGTAGGCACCGCCGCCGGCCAGGGCCAGGATCCAGTACGGCCCGGCTGAGGTCAGGAAGAGGGCGGCGGTGGAGACCAGGGCCAGCCAACTGCCCAGGGCGTAGTGCAGCACGTTGCGGCGGACGGCCCCCTCGGCCAGGTAGATCAGCCCGACGACGAAGGCGGAGCCGGTAGGCCAGAGGATGGTGTGCAGTTCGGGCATGTCGAGGGTGACCGCCAGGCCGGTGATGGCAAAGAAGAGACCGGTGAAGGCGACGGCCCAGGCGGTGCCCAGGAGTTTGCCGGAGAGGACCTCCGCCGGACCGGCGCCACGCTGAGCGCGGGTGGCGGCGCGGGTGGCGGCGACACTGCCGGCCAGGATGCCGATGGCCAGCAGGGTCATGGGCAGCCAGCCGGGCAGGTCGACCATCGGGTCGGGGCCGGCCGAGATCGCGGCGGCGCCGTGTCCGAGCAGGTAGGCCACCGCGAAGCTGGCGTACGGGATCCGGTTGTCGAGCCGGGCGGTGCGGCTGCCGGTGCTCTGGGCGACCGCGGGCGGTACGACGGTGACGGTGGACATGCTGATCAACCTCCGGGGTCTGGGCGGGACGACTGGTGCGGGCTGGCCGGGTGGCGACGCCCGTGGCGCACCGTGGCGCACCGGGGCGGCGGGGTGGCGCCGGTCAGACGGCGCTCGGTCGGGTCTGTCGGCTGGCCTGCACCGCTCCCGGCAGGCCCCTGAGCAGCGCCGCGGTCTCCCGTAGCGCCTCGTCCAGGGGCTGGTGGCGCAGGCCGAAGGTGGCGGTGGCCGCGGTGGAGTCCATGACGAAGGGCCGCTGGAACTGGTACGCCGTGGTCTGGAACTCGCGCAGCATGGCCGACAGCCGCCCGGCGGCCCGGAAGATCGGGTCGGGGATGGTGGTCAGCTTCGGCGCGGGTGCCCCTACCACCTCGGTGAATCGGGTGGCGAGTTCCCGGATCGTCAGGGGTGCCGCGCTGGGTACGTGCCAGGGGCGGTTCCAGGCCCGCTGGTCGGTGGCGGCGGTGACCAGCATCGCCGCCATGTCGTTGATCGAGGTCCAGGTGTGCGGCACGTCCAGCGGGCCGGTCACGAAGGCGCGCCGACCGGCCAGCAGGGGTTTCCCGAGCATGAAGCTGAAGATCGACTGTGCCTGGAGGTAGTCGCTGCCGCGTACCTCGGTGGCGGCGCGAATGCGTCCCGCCTGTGCGGCGGCCAGGGCCTCGCGCCACAGGTCGGCCCGCATCTTCAGCTTGGGGTGGGTGGCGGCCAGCGGGGTCTGTTCGGTCATCGCGCCGGTGACCTCGCCGTACCCGTAGAGGCAGCCGGCGATGATCAGGGCGGCGCCGGAGCGCTCGGCGGCGGTGAGCAGCGCGGCGGCCAGCGGCGGCCAGTCGGTCAGCCAGCGGTGGTAGGCGGGGTTGAGGCAGTTGTAGATCGCGGTGGCCCCCTGGGCCAGGTCGCTGATCCGGTCGGCCTCGGTGGCGTCGGCGGCGATCCGCTCGATCGCCGGATGGTTCGGGCCCCGGCCGGAGCGGCTGACCAGGCGGACCTGCTCACCGCGCTCGGCCAACTGTCGGGCGGTGGTCGAGCCGACCATGCCGGCGCCGACGATCAGGTGTGTGGCCACGGGAGTCTCCTCTCGAAATGGAGAGCAGTGCTCTCCTGTGAGAGCTATGTTCACCGAGCCGGGTCGATTAGTCAAGAGCAGTGCTCTCGTATGTGTGCGACACTCGCTGTATGCCAGCCGCCAGCATCCGGGCCCGGGCCAGGGCCGAGATGATCAACGAGATCAAGGCGATCGCCCGTGCGCACCTGGCGGCGCAGGGGGCGAACCTGTCACTGCGGGCGGTCGCCCGGGACATGGGGATGGTCTCCTCGGCGATCTACCGCTACTTCGCCAGCCGGGACGAACTGCTCACCGCCCTGATCGTGGACGGTTACCACGCCCTCGGGGACGCCGCCCAGGCCGCTGACGCCGGGATCACCGACCGCGCGGACCTGCGGGGCCGCTGGCTGGCGGTCTGTCACGCGGTACGCCGCTGGGCGTTGACCCACCCCGCCGAGTACGCCCTGCTCTTCGGTAGCCCGGTCCCCGGCTACGCCGCCCCCCAGGAGACCACCATGGCGGCGGTCCGGACCCCCACCGTCCTGATCGGCATCCTCGCCGAGGGGTTCGCCGCCGGGATCCTGACCGACCCCGGTCCGGGTGACCTGCCGGGGGCGGTGCAGGCCGATCTGGCCGCCGTCCGGGCCGGATTCTTCCCCGGGGTTCCGGAGAGCCTGCTGGGTCGCGGGGCCATCGGCTGGATGCACTGCTTCGGTGCGGTGAGCTTCGAGGTCTTCGGTCAGCTCGACGGCCTGATCCAGGCGCGCGAGGAGTACTTCGATCACCAGATGCGCCGGATGGCCGACCTGATCGGCCTATCCGGATAGCTGCCGAGCCTCGCCGGGGCGCCCGCCCGGCAGACGGCTGAGGGGCGTCCCGATGATCCGGAACGCCCCTCGATGCGTGGTGCTCAGAGTTGTGTCGGCAGGCTGATATTGATCACTAGCAGCACGATCTGGAACAGGCCGAGCAGCACGCCGACACCGCCGCAGATCATGCCGGTCAGCGCCTGCCCCGAGTTGTTGGCCAGACCCTGGTCGGCCTTCTGCTTGCCCAGCCACCCGGTGATCAGCGCGGCCGCGCCCAGCGGGATGCCGAGATAGCAGCAGAACAGCGGAATCGCCGCGATGCCGAGGATCATCGAGATCAGGCCGAGGCTGTTCTGCTGGCCACCCGGGGCGGCGAAGCCGGCCTGCGGGTACATCGGTCCGCCACCGTACGGCTGCTGTGCCGCGTACGGGTCACCGTAGGGCTGACCCGACATCGGCGGCTGTCCGTAGGCCGGCTGCCCATAGGCGGGCTGCCCATAGTCCGGCTGCCCGTAGGCCGGGGGTTGGTTGGCCGGCGGCGCGGAGTACGGGTCGTGCGGTGCCGGGGAGTACGGAGCGTGCGGCGCCGGGGACACCGGCGGTGGGGAGGAGACCGGCGGCGGGGAGGACACCGGCTGTTGACCGTACGGATCGGCCGGGGCCGACTCGGACGGCGCGTACGGATCCGCCGCCGGGGTGTACGGATCCACCGGCGGGCTGTACGGGTTGGCCGGCGGCGGAGAGTACGGGTTCCCCGGCGGCGGAGAGTACGGATTGGCGGGCGGCGAAGAGGTCGGATCGCCGTACGGCGGCTGCTGGCCGTACGGGTCCTGACCGGGGTTACCTGGCTGCATCCGGATCAGTAGCTCATCGCGGTGCTGCTGTTGAGCGCGCCGACCAGGCTGCTGCCCACGCAGCACACCAGAATGATCGCGATCCAGGCGATGCCGACGATCAGGGCCCACTTGGACCACTTCTTCGACTCGGCCGAGGCGGCCTGGGCGCCGGCGTAGTCGCCCTGCTGGAGCAGTGTGTTGACCTTCGAGGCGTTGATGAGCGCGGGGATGGCCAGCGGCCAGAAGAGGAAGATCGCGACGATCGACATCGTCATGTTGTTGTCGATCTGCTGAGGTGGTTGCGAGGGGTATCCGGGCTGCATCTCGATGTGCTCCTCAGGTTGCGTGCACTGACGGGTGCGGGCCGGACGCGCGCCGGTCCCGAGCGACCGGCAGCGTACCTGGTCCACGCGAATTCGGCAGTTGCCGATCCGGTTGCGCCCAGCGTCCGGACCTCGGTCGGGGGCCGGATAGGGTGTGCCGGTGAACGAGCCCGCCCGCATCGTCGTCCTGATCTCCGGCTCCGGAAGCAACCTTCAGGCCCTGCTGGACGCGACCGCCGACCGGGCGTACGGCGCCCGGGTGGTCGCGGTGGGTGCGGACCGTGACGGCATCGCCGGCCTGGACCGGGCGGTCGCCGCGGGGGTGCCGACCTTCGTGGAGCGGGTCTCCGATCATCCGACCCGGGAGCAGTGGGACGCCGCGCTCACCGACCGGGTCGCCGAGCACCGACCCGACCTGGTCATCTCGGCCGGTTTCCTCAAGCTGGTCGGCGCACGTTTCCTCGCCGCGTTCGGCGACCGCTACCTCAACACCCACAACACCCTGTTGCCGGCCTTCCCCGGCATCCACGGCCCGCGTGACGCCCTCGCCTACGGGGTGAAGGTCACCGGGGCGACCCTCTTCTTCGTCGACGCCGGCATGGACACCGGCCCGATCGTCGCTCAGGTGGCGGTGCCCGTCCATGACGACGACGACGTCGACACCCTCACCGAACGCATCAAGGAAGCCGAGCGGCAGCAACTCGTCGAGCAGGTGGGCCGACTGGTCCGCGAGGGCTGGACGATCACCGGAAGAAAGGTCACAGTTCCGTGAGTTCCATCCAGGACGGGCGCCGCCCGATCCGGCGGGCACTGGTCAGCGTCTACGACAAGACCGGGCTGGTCGAGTTGGCCCAGGCGCTGCACACCGCCGGTGTGGAGATCGTCTCCACCGGCAGCACCGCCTCGACGATCGCCGGCGCCGGTGTACCGGTGACCCCGGTGGAGCAGGTGACCGGCTTTCCGGAGATCCTCGACGGCCGGGTGAAGACCCTGCACCCGAAGATCCACGGCGGGCTCCTCGCCGACCTGCGCAAGGACACCCACACCGCCCAACTCGACGAGCACGGCATCGCCGGGATCGACCTGCTGGTGTCGAACCTGTACCCCTTCCAGGCCACGGTCGCCTCCGGGGCCAGCCAGGACGAGTGTGTCGAGCAGATCGACATCGGCGGCCCGGCGATGGTGCGGGCCGCCGCCAAGAACCACGCCTCGGTGGCGGTGGTGACCGATCCGGCCGCGTACCCCCTGCTGCTGGCCGCCCTCGACGAGGGTGGCTTCACCCTGGCGCAGCGCCGGGCGCTGGCCGCCCGCGCCTTCGCCGACATCGCCGAGTACGACGTGGCCGTCGCCGACTGGTTCGCCACCACCCTCGCCCCCTCCGCCGAGGGTTGGCCGCAGTTCGCCGGGCTGGCCCTGCGTCGGCAGGCGGTGCTGCGCTACGGCGAGAACCCGCACCAGGGCGCGGCCGTCTACGCCGACCCGGCGAGTCCGGCCGGGTTGGCCCAGGCCGAGCAGTTGCACGGCAAGGAGATGTCGTACAACAACTACGTCGACGCCGACGCCGCCTGGCGGGCCGCGAACGACTTCGCCGACCAGCCGGCGGTGGCCATCATCAAGCACGCCAACCCGTGCGGCATCGCGGTCGGCACGGACGTGGCCGACGCCCACCGCAAGGCACACGCCTGCGACCCGGTCTCCGCCTTCGGCGGGGTCATCGCGGTGAACCGGCCGGTCTCGGTCGAGCTGGCCGGGCAGATCGCGGAGATCTTCACCGAGGTCGTGGTGGCCCCCGGGTACGAGCCCGGTGCGGCCGAGGTGCTCCAGGCCAAGAAGAACATCCGGTTGCTGCGGGCGCCGGAGTTCCGGCCGCAGTCGGCCGAGTGGCGGCAGGTCACCGGCGGGGTACTGGTGCAGCAGCGGGACGCGATCGACGCAGGCGGCGACGACCCGGCGACCTGGCGGCTGGCCACCGGCGAGGCGGCCGACGAGGCCACCCTGGCCGACCTGGCCTTCGCCTGGCGGGCCGTACGCGCGGTCAAGAGCAACGCCATCCTGCTGGCCCACGACGGTGCGACCGTGGGTGTCGGCATGGGCCAGGTCAACCGGGTCGACTCGGCCCGCCTGGCGGTCAGCCGGGCCGGTGCCGACCGGGCCGGCGGCGCGGTCGCGGCCTCGGACGCCTTCTTCCCGTTCGCGGACGGCCCGCAGATCCTCATCGACGCCGGCATCCGGGCCATCGTGCAGCCCGGCGGCTCGATCCGCGACGAAGAGGTGATCGCCGCCTGTAAGCAGGCCGGGGTCACCATGTACCTGACCGGCACCCGGCACTTCTTCCACTGACCCCGGCACCGCCCGGCGGTGCCCGATGTTAAGAAGGGCCCCTTCCTCTACGCGAGGCGTTAGGAAGGGGCCCTTCCTTACTCCCGGAGGGCGGCGAAGTGGCAGGCGGAGGGGTGCGGGTCGGCCGCGCGCGGTACCGCCTGCGGATCCTCGATCGCGCAGATCTCCTGCGCCTTCCAGCAGCGGGTGCGGAAGTGGCACCCGCTCGGCGGGTCGGCCGGGCTCGGCACGTCACCGGTCAGCCGGATGATGTCCCGGCGGTCCCGGGCCTCCGGGTCGGGCAGCGGTGCGGCGGAGAGCAGCGCCTGGGTGTACGGATGGGTGGCCCGCTCGTAGATCTGCTCCTCGGTGCCGATCTCCACGATCCGACCCAGGTACATCACCGCGATCCGGTCGGAGATGTGCCGGACCACGGACAGGTCGTGGGCGATGAAGATGTACGACAGGCCGAACTCGTCCTGGAGTTCCTCCAACAGGTTGATCACCTGGGCCTGGATGGAGACGTCCAGCGCGGAGACCGGTTCGTCGCAGACGATCACCTCGGGGCGCAGGGCCAGGGCCCGGGCGATGCCGATGCGCTGCCGCTGACCCCCGGAGAACTGGTGCGGGTACCGGTTGATGTGTTCCGGGTTGAGCCCCACCACGTCGAGCAGTTCCCGGACCCGTCGCTGCCGGCTGCCCTTGGGTGCCGCCTCCGGATGGATCTCGAAGGGTTCGCCGATGATGTCGCCGACCGTCATCCGGGGGTTCAGGGAGGTGTACGGATCCTGCATGACCATCTGCATGTTGCGCCGGATCCGGCGCAGCTCGCCCCCGGAGGCGGCGAACAGGTCGCGTCCGGCCAGGGTGGCCCGCCCGGCGGTCGGGCGTTCCAGCCGCATCAGCAGGCGGGCCAGGGTGGACTTGCCGCAGCCGGACTCACCGACGATGCCCAGGGTCTCGCCCCGGTGCAGGGTGAAGCTGACCCCGTCGACCGCCTTGACCGCGCCGACCTTCCGTCTGAACAGCACCCCCCGGGTGATGGGGAAGTGCTTGACCACCTGGTCGACGTCGAGGATGGTCTCGCCCCGGACCGTGGTGGGGCTAGCTGGCGCGGTCATCGTGCACCTCCTGCGCGAAGTGGCAGGCGCTGGTCCGGCCGTCTCCGAGGACCAGGTCGTGCGGCACCACGTCGACACAGACCTGCTGCACGTACGGGCAGCGGGGATGGAAGGGGCAGCCGCTGGGGATGCGCATCAGGTTGGGGGGTAGCCCTCGGATGGTGGAGAGTTTCCCGCCGCGCTGGTCCAGGCGGGGGATCGATTCCAGCAACCCCTTGGTGTACGGGTGGGCGGGCGCCCGGTACAGCGGGCGGACCTCGGCGTGCTCGACGATGCGGCCGGCGTACATGACCGCGATCCGGTCCGCCACGTCGGCGACCACCCCCAGGTCGTGGGTGATCAGGATCATCGCCATGTCCAGGTCGCGCCGCAGGTCGGCGAGCAGATCCATGATCTGGGCCTGCACGGTGACGTCCAGGGCGGTGGTCGGCTCGTCGGCGATCAGCACCTTGGGTTCCATGGCCAGCGCCATCGCGATCATCACCCGCTGGCGCATGCCCCCGGAGAACTGGTGCGGGTAGTCGCCCAGGCGACCGGCCGCCCCGGGGATCTGCACCAGTTCCATCAGCTGCACGGCGCGACGGCGGGCGTCGGCCCGGGACATGCCGAGTCGTCGGCGCAGGGTCTCGCCGATCTGCCAGCCCACCGGAAAGACCGGGTTCAGCGCGGACAGGGCGTCCTGGAAGATCATCGCGATCTCCTTGCCGCGTACCTGCCGGCGCTGCTCCTCGGGCAGGGCCAGCAGGTCCCGGCCATGGTAGTAGATCTCGCCGCAGCGGATGTCCGCCGGCGGAATGTCCAGGATGCCCATGATGGCCTGGGCGGTGACGGACTTGCCGGAGCCGGATTCGCCCAGCACGGCGAGCGTCTCACCGGGGTCCAGGTGATAGCTGACCCCGTTGATCACCTTGGCCACCCCCTCCCCGGTACGGAACTCGATGTGCAGATCCCGTACCTCGAGCAGGTGGCCGCCGGGGGGTGTCGGGGAGACCGGCGTCGGTTCGACCGTGTGCTGACTCATGGGCAGGTCACCGCAGTTTCGGGTCGAAGGCGTCGCGGATCGCGTCGCCGAGCATGATGAACGCCAACACGGTCAGGGCCAGGAAGGTCGACGGGACCACCAGGGGGGTGGCCGACTCCCGCATGTGCACCCGACCGTTGTTGATGTCGATGCCCCAGGAGATGGTGGGTTCCTTCAGCCCGATGCCGAGGAACGACAGGGTCGCCTCGGCGGCGATGAACGAACCCAGGGCGATGGTCAGCACCACGACCGCCGGGGCCAGCGCGTTCGGCAGGATGTGCCGCCACATGATCCGGCCGTTACCGGCGCCGAGCATTCGGGCCGCGGCCACGTAGTCCTGCTGCCGGGCGGTGATCACCGAGGAGCGGACCACCCGGGCGGTCGTGGTCCAGCCGAGCACCGCCAGCACGAAGATGACCGAGGCGAGTCGTACCGTGGCGCTGTCACTGGCCACCCGCTTGAGCAGGACGATCGCGGCCAGCAGCAGCGGGATGCCGAGCACGATGTCGACGATCCGGGAGAGCACCGCGTCGACCCAGCCGCCGAAGTAGCCGGCCAGCATTCCGACGACCAGCGCGATCACCCCGGTGAGCAGCGCCGAGAGGGCGCCGACCAGCAACGAGGCCCGGGCACCGTAGACCGCCCGGGCGTACGTGTCGCAGCCCTGGAAGTCGTACCCGAAGAGGGCCCCGCCGCTCGGGGCGGCATGTTGGCGGGCCAGTACGCAGTCCGCCGGGTCGTTGCGGGTGAACAGCCCGGGTGCGACCGCCATCGCGGTGATCAGCAGCACCAGCAGCAGGCTGATCCAGAAGATGGGTTTGCGGCGCAGGTCCCGCCAGGCGTCGCCGGCCAGGCTGCGGGGCTTGTTGGGCTGGCCGATCCGGCCCGGGGTGCGCGGATCGCCCGACACCCCCCGCCGGGCGGCCTGGTTCTCCGAGGACGCCACCGTCTCGAAGTCACTCATAGCGGATCCTCGGGTCGAGTACGGCGTACAGGATGTCCACCACCAGGTTGGAGACGAGGTAGACCACGACGAGCACGCTGACGATGCCCACCACCAGTGGGCCGTCCTCGGTGCGGATGCCACGGAACAGGTTGAAGCCGACGCCGGGGATGTTGAACACCCCTTCGGTGATGATCGCGCCGCTCATCAGGTTGCCCAGTTCCACCCCCAGGAAGGTGATCACCGGGATCAGCGAGTTGCGCAGCACGTGCACGCTCACCACCCGTCGCCTGGGCAGGCCCTTCGACCGGGCGGTACGCACGTAGTCGGCACGCAGGTTCTCCGCCACCGAGGTACGGGTCAGCCGCAGCGCGGTGGCCAGGGAGAGGGAGCCGAGCACGAGGCCGGGCAGCAGCAGGGCGTAGAAGTCCGGGTCGGCGCCGGAGGTGGCCGGGAAGAGTTGCCACTTGACGCCCAGGAGGTACTGCGCGAGCGGGGCCAGCACGATGGTCGGGATGCCGAGCACCAGCAGGGTCAGCAGCAGGGTGGAGTTGTCGAAGATGCTGCCGCGCCGGATGCCGGCGAGCACCCCTGCGGTGACCCCGAAGATGACGGCGACCGCTATGGCGATGAGGGCCAACTTGATGGTGACCGGCCAGGCGTTGGCGAGGATCTCCCCGATGGACCGGCCGGTGAGCGACTCGCCCAGGTCACCTCGGACCAGGTTCGACAGATAGTCGAAGTAGCGGTAGAAGAAGCCGCCGATGCCGGTCGCGTCCAGGTGGTACTTCTCGGTCAGGTACGCCCGCTGGGCGGCGGTGACGGGCCGCTCGCCGGCCAGGGCCTGGATCGGGTCGCCCTGACCGGCGAACATCAGGGCGTAGACGATCAGGGTGGTGCCGAAGAAGGCCACGACCATCTGGAGCAGCCGCCGCACGATGAAGCGGAACATACTTGGCAGTCTCCCTGAAAAAGGGCGAATGCCGTGGCGGGTCGGGTCATCACGCGATGACCCGACCCGCCTTTTCGTGCTGTGTTACTTGACTGCCTCGATCTTGAGCAGGTCGACCCGGTCGAAGAGGTCCACCTCGACGTTCTTCACCTTGGTCGAGTGCCCGAAGTTGTTCTGACCGAACCGCAGCGGCACCACCGGCATGTCCTGGGCCAGCAGGTCCTCGGCGGCCTGGTACTTCTTGATCGCCTCTTCCTCGCTGGACGCGCTGACCCCCTCGGCGAGCAGCTTGTCGAACTCGGGGTTGCTGTAGCCGTAGTAGTTCGACGAGCCGTTGCTGCTGAACAGCGGGCCCAGGTAGTTCTCCATGGAGGGGTAGTCCATGACCCAGCCCATCCGGAACAGGCCCACCGGCTGCTTGTCCTTCACCTTGGTCAGCAGGTCGGCGAACTTCGGCTCGGCGTTGCCGACGCAGTCCACGCCCAGGTTGGCCTTGAGCTGGTTGCAGGTGGCGTCGATCCAGTCCTTGTGACCACCGTCGCCGTTGTACGACAGGGTGATCTTCGACGGGCCACCGGCGGCCTGGTACAGCTCCTTGGCCTTGACCGGGTCGAACTCACCGGCGGTGCCGATGGTGTTGTCCCGGTACCCGGCGACGACCGGCGAGACGAACGAGCGGGCCGGCTGCTGGGAGTCCTTGAAGATCGACTTGGTGATCTCGTCGCGGTCGATCGCCATCGAGATGGCCTTGCGCACGTCCGGGTTGCTGAACTCCTCCTGGAAGGTGGGGAAGGCCAGGAAGTGCAGCGAGGAGGCCGGGCTCTGCCGGAACCGGTCACCCAGGTCGACGGAGGCCGTCGACAGGTTCTCGGTGGGGATGGTCTTGATCACGTCCAGGTTGTCCGACAGCACATCCGCGTACGCGGCGGTGAGCTGCTGGTAGATCCGGAACTCGACGCCGGCCACCTTCGGCTGCTCGCCGGGGAAGGCGTCGTACCGCTCGACCTCGACCTTGGCGTCGTGCTGCCAGTCGCCCTTCATCTTGAACGGGCCCTGACCGATCGGCGCCTGCTCGTACCCCTCGGCCAGCACCCCGGGTGCGGAGAAGGCGGCCTTCGGCAGGGGGTAGAAGGCGGTGTAGCCGAGGATCGACTTGAACTCGCTGTACGGCTGGGACAGGGTGACCGTGAAGGTCTGGTCGTCGACCTTCTTCAGCCCGCTGAGGGTGGTGGCCCCGGGGGTCTCGCCCTGCAGGTCCTCGTAGCCGGCGATCTTCTCGAAGAAGTAGCTGGAGTTCTGCCCGTTGGGGGCGTACGCGCCGTAGTTCCAGGCGTCGATGTAGTTGTCGGCGGTGACCTTCTCGCCGTTGTGGAAGGTGTAGCCGTCCTTGAGCTTCACGGTCCAGGTGGTGTTGTCCTCGGACGTGATCGACTCGGCCGCCACCTCGTACGGTTTGTGCGCCTCGTCGTAGTCGACCAGCGGGCTGAACAGGGCCGACAGCACCTGGGAGCCGCTGGTCTCGTTGGTGTTGGTCGGCACCAGGTGTTGCGGCTCGGCGATCTCGATCCGCACGGCCGCCTGGGGGTCGCTCTCGCCGGATCCACTGCCGCCACCCGAGCCGCAGGCCACCAGGCCCAGGGTCACCGCGAGCGGGATAGCAGTCCAGGCCGCGAGCCTACGAACACGCATCAGGCCTCCTCATCTCCTTACGCAACGCAGCCGGACCCGGCATTGGGTGACTCTGCGTAACGAGAAGCAACGGTAGATCCGTGAGCTGCGGCCGACCACGTGCCGGTTGCGAACGGATAACGGAAGGGGGTCGGTGCGCTTGTCGGGTGGGCTTGTCCGTGCTATAAGTTCCTCCTGCTTTATCCCGACATCAGTGGGCAAAAAGTATGCGAGGTTTCGGGAAGGCTGGGGGAGGTTGGTGGCCAACCGGGGCTGGTCCGGCGGTCTGCCAAACCCTGGGGCCTCCCCGCCCGGTTGTCCGATCCGAGGTCCGAACAGCCGCCGGCAGATCACTCAGGGTGACAATGGGCACATTGCGGAGAGTGGCCCCCCGGCTCGGGTGTGGTGAGCTGGCCTGGTCCGCGCCAGCCGGACGTACCGGTCATGAGACGATCTGAGGCGTGACGGCGACGCTTCTGGACGGTAAGGCGACCGCAGCCGAGATCAAGGACGAGCTGCGGGCACGGGTCAAGGCGCTGGCGGAGCGGGGCATCGTGCCCGGGCTCGGCACGGTGCTGGTCGGCAGCGACCCCGGCTCCCAGGCGTACGTCAACGGCAAGCACCGGGACTGCGCCGAGGTCGGCATCGCCTCGATCCGGCGGGAACTGCCGGCCGAGGCCACCCAGGCCCAGGTCGACGAGACCCTGGCCGAGCTGAACGCGGACCCGGCCTGCCACGGCTACATCGTCCAGCTGCCCCTGCCCGGTCACCTGGACACCCAGCGGGTGCTGGAGCTGATCGACCCGGACAAGGACGCCGACGGTCTGCACCCGGTCAACCTGGGGCGGCTGGTGCTCGGCTACGACGGGCCCCTGCCGTGCACCCCGCGCGGCATCGTGGAACTGCTCCGCCGGCACGAGGTGCCGCTGCGGGGGGCCAACGTCGCCGTGGTCGGCCGGGGCAACACCGTGGGCCGCCCGCTGGGCCTGCTGCTCACCCGACGCAGCGAGAACGCCACCGTGACCCTGTGCCACACCGGCACCCTGGACCTCGCCGCGCACACCCGCGCCGCCGACATCGTGATCGTCGCCGCCGGGGTACCCGGGCTGCTCACCGCCGACATGATCACCCCGGGGGCGGTCGTGGTCGACGTGGGCATCACCCGGGTGATCGGCCCGGACGGCAAGGGCCGCTACACCGGCGACGTGGACCCGGAGGTCGCCGAGGTGGCCGGCAAGCTGGTGCCGATGCCCGGCGGCGTGGGCCCGATGACCCGCGCCATGCTGCTCAGCAACGTGGTGGAACGCGCCGAACGCGGCTGAGGTGTAAGGAAGGGCACCTTCTTAACGCCTCCGGTAGAGCAAGGGTCCCCCATTAACACCCAGGGCAGCGCAGCGAAACCCCCTAGCTGCTCATAACCGTCCGCCCCTGGCCTGATCGGTGCCACCATGGCTGATACGGTCCGGAAAACCGACTGGTATCAGGGAGTGGGACGACCATGGGTAAGAAAGTCACTGTCGTCGGCGCCGGTTTCTACGGCTCCACCACCGCACAGCGCCTGGCCGAGTACGACGTCTTCGACACCGTCGTGATCACCGACATCGTGGAGGGCAAGCCCGCGGGTCTCGCCCTGGACCTCAACCAGTCGCGGGCCATCGAGGGCTTCGAGACCAAGATCGTTGGCGTCACCACCGGCCCGAACGGCGAGGGTTACGAGGCCATCGAGGGCTCGGACGTGGTGGTCATCACCGCCGGTCTGCCCCGCAAGCCGGGCATGAGCCGGATGGACCTGCTGGAGACCAACGCGAAGATCGTCCGCCAGGTCAGCGAGAACGTGGCCAAGTACGCCCCGAACGCCGTGGTGATCGTGGTCTCCAACCCGCTGGACGAGATGACCGCGCTGGCCCAGCTCGCCACCCAGTTCCCGCACCAGCGGGTGCTCGGCCAGGCCGGCATGCTGGACACCGCCCGGTTCACCAACTTCGTGGCCGAGGCACTGAACGTACCGGTGAAGTCCGTCAAGACCCTGACCCTCGGCTCGCACGGCGACACGATGGTGCCGGTGCCCTCCAAGAGCTCGGTCAACGGCAAGCCGCTGCGCGAGGCGATGCCCGCCGAGCAGATCGAGGAGCTGGTCGTCAAGACCCGCAACGGTGGTGCCGAGGTCGTGGCGCTGCTCAAGACCGGCTCGGCCTACTACGCCCCCTCGGCCGCCGCCGCCCGCATGGCCAAGGCCGTCGCGGAGGACTCCGGCGAGGTCATGCCGGTCTGCGCCTGGGTCGACGGTGAGTACGGCATCTCCGGGGTCTACCTCGGGGTCGAGGCCGAGATCGGCGCCCAGGGCGTCAAGCGGGTCGTCGAGACCGACCTCGACGCCGACGAGCTGGCCGCCCTCAAGGAGGCCGCCGAGGCCGTCCGCGCCAAGCAGGCCGACGTAGCCTCCATGTAACCCACCCCTTGCTGAGTTGATCAAGAGGTTTGCGTCTCGGAGGAACCGATCCGAGACGCAAACCTCTTGATCGTCAGGGGGAAGGGTGGGTGGGTGGGGGTGGGGCAGTGATCAGGGTGGTCAGGGAGTCCAGGACTCGGGTCAGGCCGAAGGTGTAGGCGTGGTCCGGGTGGTAGGCGGCGTTGTGGGCGGCGCCTGCGGCGGCACCTACCCGGACAGCGGTGGGGTACCGCCGTTCGTCGAGGACCTCGGCCAGCAGGGGGGCGTTGGCGGTCCACCACTGTTCGTCGGTCCAGGCGCTGGACTGTCGGGCGGACTGCGCCTCGATCGCGGAGCGGGCCGCCGCCCGGACGAAGTCGAGAACGTAGGTCAACGCGGCGTCCCGGGTCACATCGTCCAGGCCGGTGTCGTCGAAGGCGCGTAGCTCGTACTCGTACTTGGCCATCAGGCCCGGCCCCAGCGGCGGCCGGCCGGTGGCGACCTCCGCGGCCCACGGATGGGCCGCGAAAAGCTCCCGGTTGTCCTGGGCCAGCGCAGCCACCCGGGTACGCCACGACTGGCCGGAGCGGTCCGGCCGGGACATCTGTGCGTAGAGCGCGTCCAGCATCAGGTCGAGCAGTTCGGCCTTACCCGGCACGTACGTGTAGAGGGTCATCGGCGCCACACCGATCGCCTTGGCCAGCGACCGCATGGTCACCGCGTCCAACCCCGCACCGTCGGCCAACTCGATCGCGGCCTGCACGATGTCGTCCAGCGAGTGGCCCTGGCGTGGGCCGCGCCGCGGACCCTCCTCGGTTCGACGCCACAGAAGTCGCAGGGTGTGGGCGGGGTCTCCGCCTCCGGTCCGGTGGGGCATCCCTGGATCCTCGCAGGTCAAATCACCGTACGCAGTACGTAGTACAATGTACGAAGTTTAGTTTCTGGGAGGGCACGTGCAGATCACCGGATCGGCCATCTCGCTCAACGTCCAGGACGTCTCGGCCTCGGCCGAGTTCGTCAAGCAGCACTTCGGGTTCCGGGAGGAGATGTCGGCCGACGGGTTCGTATCACTGATCCGCGAGGGGGTGGGCTTCAACCTGGTCTTCCTGCGTACCGGGCTGGAGAGCCTTCAGCCGCCGAGCCTCAAGGCCCAGCGGGCCGAAGGGGTGCTCGTCGCCTTCGTGGTGGACGACATCGACACCGAGTACGCCAACATCCAGGCGGCCGGTGTGCCGATCACCACACCGATCCAGACCGAACCCTGGGGGGAGCGCTTCTTCCAGGTGACCGACCCCAACGGGGTGATCCTCCAACTGGTCCAGTGGATGCACGACCCGGCGCAGGCCGGCTGAGCCCGGCGCGCGGACAGGCATGTTCCGGGCCCGGTGGGGTACTTCCGCGCCGGGCCCGGCGGCCCGTCCGAGCGCGCTGACCGAATCGCCGGCCCGGCAGCCCGCCTGCGGCGCGAGGGCCTGGTCGCGACGGTTCAGGTCCTGGGCGATCGGCCGACCGGTGGCCGCGACGTTCCTGGTTCGGGCGGGTCCAGTACGCTCGTACTGCTTGAGCATGTGTCCCCCGAGAGGAGCGCCGGCCGATGGCGAAGATCAAGGTAAACAACCCGGTCGTGGAGCTCGACGGCGACGAGATGACCCGGATTATCTGGAAGCAGATCCGGGAGCAGTTGATCCTGCCCTACCTCGACGTCGACCTGCACTACTACGACCTGTCGATCCAGCACCGCGACGCCACCGACGACCAGGTGACCGTCGACGCCGCCAACGCCATCAAGGAGCACGGCGTCGGCGTCAAGTGCGCGACCATCACCCCGGACGAGGCCCGGGTGGAGGAGTTCGGGCTCAAGAAGATGTGGCGGTCGCCGAACGGCACCATCCGCAACATCCTCGGCGGTGTCGTCTTCCGCGAGCCGATCATCATGTCCAACGTGCCGCGGCTCGTCCCCGGCTGGACCAAGCCGATCATCATCGGCCGGCACGCCCACGGTGACCAGTACCGGGCCACCGACTTCGTCGTGCCCGGCCCGGGCAAGGTGACCATCACCTACACCCCGGCCGACGGCGCCCAGCCGATCGAGATGGAGATCGCCAACTTCCCGGGCGGCGGCATCGCGATGGGCATGTACAACTACGACGACTCGATCCGGGACTTCGCCCGGGCGTCGTTCCGGTACGGCCTGGACCGGGGCTACCCGGTCTACATGTCGACCAAGAACACCATCCTCAAGGCGTACGACGGTCGGTTCAAGGACATCTTCGCCGAGGTCTTCGAGAACGAGTTCAAGGCCGAGTTCGACGCCGCCGGCCTCACCTACGAGCACCGGCTCATCGACGACATGGTCGCCGCCGCGCTCAAGTGGGAGGGTGGCTACGTCTGGGCCTGCAAGAACTACGACGGTGACGTGCAGTCCGACACGGTCGCGCAGGGCTTCGGCTCCCTCGGCCTGATGACCTCGGTGCTGCTCTCGCCCGACGGCCGTACCGTCGAGGCCGAGGCCGCCCACGGCACGGTCACCCGGCACTACCGGCAGTGGCAGAAGGGCGAGAAGACCTCGACCAACCCGATCGCCTCGATCTACGCCTGGACCCGGGGCCTGGCCCACCGGGGCAAGCTGGACGGCACCCCGGCGGTCACCGAGTTCGCCAACACCTTGGAGCAGGTCATCGTCGACACCGTCGAGGGCGGCCAGATGACCAAGGACCTCTCGCTGCTGATCTCGCGGGACGCCCCGTGGCTGACCACCGACGAGTTCATGAACGCGCTCGACGAGAACCTGGCGCGCCGCCTCGCCGCCTGATCCGTCGCACCGAGCGAGCCCGTCGACCCCTCAGGGGCCGGCGGGCTCGCTCGTTCCCCGGCTCTCAGCTCCGGCCCGGCCTCCGCTCCCGGTCCCGACCCCGGGCTGGTCTCGGCACAACCGACGTGTCCGGACAAGACGTGCCAATCTGGCGTCACCTGCCCCGGCGCGCCTCGTTGACCTGAGTGGACGAGATGCCAGTCCCGTCCCTGGAAGGTTGATCGTGGCCGCCGTGCGGCCCGAGTGCCCAGCCAGCCTTCCCGGCTGTCGAGCACAGCCAGCCGTCCCTTCCCTGCGGGGGGCCCTGTCCCGGGCCCCCCGCGCCCTGTTCCGGCCCGCCTCGCTCTGTCCGGGGCCCTCGCGCTCTGTCTTCAGGACTTGCCGCTGCCCGGCCCGCGATTCAGGCGGCTGTGGGTCAGGCGGCGCGGAGTAGGGCGGCGGCCTGCTCCGGGGCGATGTCGTTGATGAAGACTCCCATCGCGGACTCCGACCCGGCCAGGTACTTCAGTTTGTCCGCCGCCCGCCGGATGCTGAACAGTTGCAGATGCAGGTGACCCAGTTCGCGGTCGATGCGTACCGGGGCCTGGTGCCAGGCGGCGATGTACGGCATCGGGCCGTCGAACAGCCCGTCGAAGCGGCGCAGCAGATCCAGGTAGAGGGGGCCGAAGGCGTCCCGTTCGGCCTCGGTCAACGCCGGCAGGTCCGGCACCGGCCGGTGCGGGGCGACATGCACCTCGAAGGGCCACCGGGCGGCCGCCGGGACGTACGCCGTCCAGTGTTCGTTGGCGGTGACCACCCGCTCGCCGGAGGCGCGTTCGGCGCCCAGCACGTCGGCGTAGAGGTTGCGCCCGCCGGTGCGGGCGGCGTGGCGGCGGGCCGCGGCCAGCAGTGAGCGGGTACGCGGGGGAAGGAAGGGGTAGGCGTAGATCTGCCCGTGCGGGTGGTGCAGGGTCACCCCGATCTCCACCCCCCGGTTCTCGAAGCAGAAGACCTGTTCCACCTCGGGCAGCTCACCCAGCACGGTCGTACGGTCGGCCAGGGCGTCGAGCACGGTGCGGACCCGGCGCGGCGGCAGGGCGGCGAAAGAAGCCTGGTGGTCGGCGGTGAAGCTGACCACCTCGCAGCGGCCCCGGCCGGGTCGGGCCGGGGTCAGGGGGGTGATCTCCGCCGGCTCGGCGACCACCCGCTCGCTGAAGGCCGGGAACCGGTTCTCGAACACCACGACGGCGTAGTCGGGCGCCGGGATCTCGCTGAGCCGCTGGGCGGTGGAGGGGCAGAGCGGGCACCGGTCGGCCGGGGGCAGGAAGGTGCGGGTCTGCCGGTGTACGGCCAGCGCCACCCACTCGTCGGTCAGCGGGTCGTAGCGCAGCTGGGAGGCGGGCGGGGGAGGCGGCAACTCCCGCCGGTCCGGCTGGTCCCGGACGACATCGTCGTGCTCGTCGTAGTAGATCAGCTCCCGGCCGTCGGCCAGCCGGATCGCGGTGCGCCGCATCAGAAGGACTGTAGGCGCGGCTCGATCCAGCCGGTCTCGGTCAGGTGGATCAGGACCTGCTGGACCGCCTCGTCCACGTCCAGGTCACTGGTGTCGACGACCAGGTCGGCGTCGGTGGGTTCCTCGTACGGGTCGTCGATGCCGGTCATCCCGGTCAGCAGCCCGGCTCGTGCCCGTGCGTAGAGGCCCTTGCGGTCGCGTCGCTCGCAGACCTCCAGCGGGGTGGCGACATGCACCAGCACGAACCCGGCACCCGCCGACACCGCCATCTCCCGGGCGGTCGCCCGAGCCTGGGCGTACGGTGCGATCGGGCAGCAGATGCCGATGCCCCGGTGCCGGGCGAGCTCGGCGGCCACCCAGCCGATCCGGCGTACGTTGGTGTCCCGGTCGGCCTTGCTGAAGCCCAGCCCCGCGGTCAGTTCCCGGCGCACCACGTCCCCGTCGAGCAGGGTGATCGTCCGTTCGCCCTGTTCCCGTAGCGCGTCGGCCAGCCCCCGGGCGATTGTCGACTTGCCCGAACCGGAGAGGCCGGTGAGGAAGACCACCAGGCCCCGGTGCCGTCGGGGTGGCCGGGCCCGGCTCAGTTCCTTGGCCACCGCCGGGGGAGTGTGCCACTCCGGCAGCGGGAAGCCCCGGTCCAGCAGGTCCTCGATCTCGTCGTGGGTCAGGGCGAGGCGCCGGTTGCGCGGCGGGATGTCCTCGCGCCAGCGCCACTGGCCGTCCCGGTTGTCGTAGGCCAACTCCCGGGGCACCAGCACCCGCAGCCCGCCCCCGGAGAGCATGTCGCTGGTGGAGAGCAGGTGGGTGACGCCGTACGCGGCCGACACCCGGGCCCGCAGCAGGGCGTCGCCGATCTCGTCCCGTCGGCGGGCCAGGGGCACCGCCACCACGGTCGCCGGGGGCATCCGGTCACGGGCGGCGAACACGCAGCGCACCAGCGCCTCCGGCGGCAACCCGCCGGTGCCGTCCTCGCCGACCGGAATCATGACCAGCAGGTGGGCGCTCAGGGTGCGCACGGCGTGCGCGATCTGGGCCAGTTGCGGCCGGTGCAGGGGCCGGTCGGCGATGACGCCGAGGACCCGTCCCGGTGGCAGCAGGGCGCGGATCTCCTCCGGGGTACGCCGTAACCGCTGGAACGGCCCGTGCCCCCCGTCACCGAGGCGGCGTACGCTGCCGCCCACCCCGGCCACCCCCTCGCGTACCTGCCAGGCGTCGGTGACCTCCAGGGCCGCCACCGGCGCCCCCTCGCCGTCGGTGAGCACCAGGGTGCGTCGGTCCGGGTCGGCCGGGTCGATGTCGCGCAGCAGGGCGGCGGGCACCTGAAGGGTCACCGCGACCGGCCAGGGGGTGCCGTCGACGAGTCGGCCCCGGCGGCTGACCGAGACCAGGTCGGCCCGGGTCAGGAAGCCGGTCAAGGGTGCGTACGCACCGGTCAGCAGCAGCTCCAGATCCGCGAGCTCGCCGGGACGCGGCGTGTACGCCGGTGCGTCCCGCAGCACCTCGTCGGGCAGCACCCACCCGTTGCTCATCAGACCCCCAACTCCGGCGACCGGCACACAGTTTTGCAGCCGACCGCCGATCGGTCGAGGGCACCACCGTCAGCGGCCCGATCACGTCCACTGCTGCCGGACAAAAGCCTCGGCGGCGTACCCGCCTAGGTTCGGGCCAGACCCAGTTGGCGCCGGACCGATCCCGCCATCCGCCGCAACCGGCCCGGTCCGGGTTGCGGTGGCGCGGCCGGGGCCTTCTTCTTCCGCTTGTCCACCACCACCGGCCGGGCACCGTCGGCGGGGCAGGTGATCTCCAGGGGCAGCTTCGTGTCGAGGGACCAGCCGTAGCCGGTGACCCGGGCCTTGAGGATCCACCCGCCCTGGGTACGACCACCGTTGAGGCCGGCGAAGTCGACCGTGACCGCCCCCCGGTAGCGCACCTGGAACTCGTCGGCGGCACCGGCTTCCCGGTCCACCTCGAAGTGCACCGGCAGGAAGAACTCCTCGTGCCCGGTGGCGTGCTGGGCGACCACGTCGAGGCGGGCCCGGCCCAGGTCCTCGGTGCAGTCGACCCACTCGTCGGGCACCTCGACCGGTAGGACCAGCCGGTCCCGGCCGTCGACCTGCCGGATCGTAAGAGGCTCCTCGCCGCTGCGGAGCTGGCTGTTGAGCAGCACGGTCAGGGTCGAGCCGGTCAACTCGTACGCCTTCAGGCGGGTCCGGGCGCGGATGCCGGCGTCCCATTCGGCCAACCGGAGCAGGTCCTCCACCCGTCCCTCGGTCACCAGCCCGACGACCGTACGCTCGACGGCCGGCAGTTGGCCCGCGACCGTCGGCGCGAACCGCTCCTGGATGGTCTTCCGCACCTCCGCGGCGACCTGGTCGACCCAGTCCCGGGGAGCGTTACGCAACCGGTTGCCGCGCAGCCGGCGGATCATCTCGGTGCGCAGCCACCGCCGGTGCAGCTTGTCGCGCAGGGGCCCCGGCTCGGTGTGCGCGTCGACGATGTCCAGCACCTCGCGCAGGCTGCCGTAGTAGCCGGCCGGCTCCATCCGGGTGGCGGTCAGGTTGCCCCCGTCCGGCCGCCGGGCATGGTGGTAGCAGGTGTAGTCGGACAGCACACTCGTCCGCCGGGAGAGCAGGTACGCCCGGATGACGAAGTGATGGTCCTCCAGCCGCTTGCGGTGCTCATCCGGAAAACGCAGGTCGTGCTCCAGCAGGAAGGCCCGGCGGAACATCTTGTGGCAGGTGAGGCTCCCGATCAGCGGCGAGTTCGCCAGCCTGGCGTCGGGGCGGTTGACCCGGAACAGATCCCGGGGCACCGACCTGCCGTGCCCGGTCATCTTGCCGATGGCGATGTCGGCACCGTTGGTCACCGCGTAGCCGTACAGCCGTTCCAGGGCCTCCTCGGCCAGCCAGTCGTCGTCGTCGACGAACTGGACGTACTCGCCGCGGGCCCGGGCCAACGCCAGGTTGCGCGGGCGGGACGGCCAACCGGAGTGCGGGCAGCGCAGCACCTCGACATTGGGGTGGGCGGCGGCCAGAGCCGCCAGCCGGGCGGGGGTGTCGTCGGTCGAGCCGTCATCGGCGAAGATGATCTCGAAGTCCGTCGCCGGCATCGACTGGCGCAACAGCGAGTCGATCAACTGCTGGAGGTGCCCACCCGAGTTGTAGGTCGGGACCACCACACTTACCTTGACCTCGCCCGTCATGGCTCACCGCTACCCATCGTGGTCGTCACAAGACGATTGGTGGGCTTCAGTCTGTACCAGACAATCGATCTTTCCAGGGCGGGGTGGGTGCCCGACCGTCCGGCGGCTGCGCCGGATGCGGCGTCTCCCTAGGGGGGTCGCCGGAAGCAGGATCAGGGAAATCCGGGGCGTGTGCCGGACAGACCATCTTGGCGTCCGTCTCTAGGCTGTCGACGTGACACTGATCGAAACCGAGTCGTTGACCAAGGTCTACGGCGGTGGGGTGACCGCACTGTCGGAACTGACAGTCACGGTCCAGCCGGGAATCGTCGGCCTCGTCGGGGCCAACGGTGCCGGCAAGTCGACCCTGATCAAGCTCCTGCTCGGCCTGCTCACCCCGACCCGTGGCCGGGTCCGGGTGCTGGGTTTGGACCCGACCACCGACCCGGCGAGGGTCCGCGCCCGGGTCGGCTACATGCCGGAGCACGACTGCCTGCCACCTGACCTGTCCGCCGCCGAACTGGTCACCCATCTCGGGCAGATCAGCGGCCTACCGCGTACCGCCGCCCGGGAACGGGCCTCCGAGGCGCTGCGGCACGTCGGGCTGCACGAGGAACGCCATCGCCCGGTGGGGGGCTACTCCACCGGCATGAAGCAGCGGGTGAAGCTCGCTCAGGCCCTGGTGCACGACCCCGACCTGCTGCTGCTCGACGAGCCCACCAACGGCCTCGACCCGGCCGGCCGGGACGCCATGCTGGCCCTGGTGCACCGGATCGGCACGGAGTTCGGCATCTCCGTACTGGTCTGCTCCCACCTGCTCGGCGAGGTCGAGCGGATCTGCGACACCCTGGTCGCCATCGACGGCGGACGGCTGCTGCGAGCCGACCACATCGCCGCGATGACCTCGACGACCGATGTGCTCGCCGTCGAGGTCAGCGAGGGCACCGAAACCCTGGCCGCCCGACTGGCCGCCCTCGACCTGCCGGTCAGCCGGGAGGGGCGGCTGCTGCTCGTCCCTCTGGCCGACCAGCAGACGTACGACCTGATCATCGGTGCGGTTGCCGACCTGGACCTGCCGCTGCACCGGCTCGACCAGCGCCGGCACCGGGTGGCCGAGCTCTTCGCCCGGAGGGAGGACAGCCATGTCTGAACCGACCGGGGTCATCCACGACATCGGCTACCAGCGCTACACCGGCCCACGACTGGGCCGCCGACACGTCTTCGGCGCGATGTACCGCCACGGGGTGCGGACCGCCTTCGGGCTGGGCCGCAGCGCCAAGGCCAAGATCTTCCCCTGGCTGTTGGTCGGCATCGTCCTGATGGTGGCCGTCGCCGCCACGGCCATGCGTACCCAACTCGGCCAGGTGGTGATGACGTACGCCCAGTTCGCCGACAACATGAGCTGGCTGGTCATCTTCTTCGTCGCGGTGGCCGCACCGGAACTGGTCTCCCGGGACCTGCGCAGCGGGGTGCTCCCGCTGTACTTCTCCCGGCCGTTGCCTACCGCCGACTACCCGTTGGCCAAGCTGCTGGCGCTGGTCACCGCGCTCTGGCTGCTGCTCGGCGCGCCGCAACTGCTGATGTTCCTCGGTGCCGCCTTCACCAGCGACGGCATGGGCGCGGTCTGGGACGAACTGCTGGACCTGCTGCCCGGCCTGCTCTACGCCGGGTTGTGGGCGGCGGTCTTCGCCTCGGTGGGCCTGCTGATCGCCTCGCTGACCGGCAAGCGGGCCTTCGCCGCCGGTGGCATCGTCGCCGTGTTCCTGATGACCACCCCGATCGTCGGGGTCCTGTCGATCCTGCCCTCGCAGGCCGCCAACCAACTGGCCGGTATCGCCTCGCCGTCCACCCTGGTGCAGGGGGTCGGAATCTGGACCATGCGCGACCAGTTGATCACCGAGGGGGAAGGCCCGGACCTGGGATCCTTCGGCCCGGTGTACGCCCTGGTCGCCGTCGCCCTGATCGCCGCCGGGGTCGCTCTGCTGCTGGCCCGCTACCGGAAGGTGGCCGCCCGATGACCACGACCAGTAATCCCGCCCCGGCCGCCACCAGCACCCTCGACCTCGCCGGGGTGTCCCGCTGGTACGGCAACGTGGTGGCGGTCAACGACGTGAGCATGAGCCTGGGGCCGGGGGTCACCGGACTGCTCGGGCCCAACGGCGCCGGCAAGACCACCCTGCTACACATGATGGCCGGGTTCCTGGCCCCCTCCCGTGGGCAGGTGACCCTGGACGGTCTGCCCACCTGGCGCAACCCGGAGGTCTACCGACAGTTGGGGTTGGTCAGCGAGCGGGAGGCCGTGCACAGCTTCCTCACCGCGTACGAGTTCGTGCTGGCCACCGCGAAGCTGCACAAGCTGCCCGACCCGCAGGCGGCGGCCCGCCGGGCGATCGCCATGGTCGAGTTGGAGAGCGCGCAGGACCGCCGGATCGGCACCTACTCCAAGGGCATGCGGCAGCGTGCCCGGGTCGCCGCCTCCCTGGTGCACGACCCCCAGGTGCTGCTGCTGGACGAGCCCTTCAACGGCATGGACCCGCGGCAACGGCTGCACATGATGGAGTTGCTGCACTCCCTCGGCGACGCCGGCCGCACCATCCTGTTCAGCTCGCACATCCTGGAGGAGGTCGAGCAGGTCTCCGGGACGGTGCAGGTGATGGTCGCCGGGCGGCTGGCCGCCTCCGGTGACTTCCGCACCATCCGTCGGCTGATGACCAACCGGCCGCACGTGTTCGCCATCCGCTCCACCGACGACCGGGCCCTGGCCGTGGCCCTGATGGCCGAGCCCTCGGTGACCGGGGTGGAGTTGGGCCGCGACGGGCTGACCGTACGGGCCGGCGACTACGGCGCCTTCACCCGGGTGCTGCCGAAGGTGGCCCTGGCCCAAGGCGTACGGGTGCGCCAACTGTTGCCCGAGGACGAGTCCCTGGAGAGCGTCTTCTCCTACCTGGTGGAGGCCTGATGTCCACTGTCTGCTGGATCACCGCGCGCGGGCTGTTCGGGCGTCGCCGGTTCCTGTTGCTGCTGCCCCTGCCACTGCTGCTTGTCGTGCTGGCCGTGCTGTCCCGCGGTCTGGGGGTGGCCCCGTCCGACTGGGGGCCGCCGGTGCTGGTCGGCCTCGGGCTGGCCGTGGTGCTGCCGGTGGTCGCGTTGATCGTCGGCACCGGGGTGCTCGGTGCCGAGATCGACGACGGCACGGTCGTGCACGTGCTGACCACCCCCTTGCCGCGCTGGCAGATCGTGCTGCCGAAGCTGGCCGTGGCGGTCGGCGCCACCGCGGCCACCGTGGCGGTGCCGCTGTTCGCCGCCGGCCTGCTGGCCGACTCGGTACGCCTCGGGCTGGGGCTGGCCGTCGCCGCCTCGGTGGGCGCCCTGGCCTACTCGGCGCTGTTCGTGGCGGCCAGCCTGCTGACCCGGCGGCCGGTCCTGCTCGGCCTGGTCTACGTGCTGATCTGGGAAGGGCTGCTCGGCAACGTGGTCACCGGCACCCGGGTGTTGTCCATCCAGCACTACGTGATCGCCCTGGCCGACCGGCTGGCTCCGACGAACCTGCTCGACACGACGGTCTCCGTACCGGTGGCGGCCGTGATGACCGTGCTGATCTGTGTCGGTTTCACCCTGCTGGCCATCAACCGCCTCCGCTCCTTCTCGGTAGCCGGCGAAACCAGCTGAGGTGTAAGGAAGGGCACCCTTTTAACGCCTGCGGTAGAGGAAGGGCCCCTTATTAACAGTGCCCGATCGGCACGTGTTAATAGGGGGCCCTTCCTATGCATGAGGCGTTAATAAGGTGCCCTTCCTTACATCCCTCAGAAGGCGCAGGCGATGACCAGTTGGGGGGTGCGGTCGGGCAGGAGGTCGAGTTTGTCGATGTGACCGGCCGAACGTAGGTCGTCGACGAACAGGGTCAACTGGTCCAGCAGGGCGGCCGGGCCGAGCGCCTCGGCCAACGGCACCGCCGCCTTCATCGACAGCTTCCGCTCGGACTTGGCCCGCCGGACCTGCCCCAACGCGTCGGAGGCCAACCGCAGCAACGCCGGGTCACCCTCGCCCTGGAGTGCCCGGCCCACCTCGTATCTGGTGGGCCACGGTGCCCGGTGCACCGAGCCGTACCGCCACCAGGACCACACCTCCTCGGTCGCGTACGGCAGCACCGGGGCGAACAGCCGCAACTGCACCGACAAGGCGGTGGCCAGGGCGGCCCGGGCCGAATCCGCCCCCGCCCCGGTGCCGTAGGCGCGTTCCTTCACCAACTCGATGTAGTCGTCACAGAACCCCCAGAAGAACGACTCCGTGGCCTGCAAGGCGGCGGTGTGGTCGTACGCCTCGAAGGCCGTGGTGGCGGTCGTCACCACCTCGGTCAGGGTGGCGAGCATGGCCCGGTCCAGGGGTTCGGTGGCCGGGGCACGCAGGGCCTCGGCGGCGCCCAACCCCAGGGCGAAGCGGGAGGCGTTGAGCAGCTTCGTGGCCAGCCGCCGCCCGATCTTGATCTGGGCCGGGTCGAAGGCCAGGTCGACCCCGGGACGCCCGGTGGACGCCCAGTACCGCACCGCGTCGGAGCCGTGCTGCTCCAGCAGGGCCATCGGGGTGACCACGTTCCCCTTGGACTTGGACATCTTCTTGCGGTCCGGGTCCAGGATCCAGCCGGACAACTCGGCGGTGCGCCAGGGCAGGGTGCCGTGTTCCAGGTGGGCCCGCACCACCGTGGCGAACAGCCAGGTTCGGATGATCTCCTGCCCCTGAGGACGCAGGTCCATCGGGAAGACCCGGCGGAACAGGTCCGGATCGGTCTCCCACCCGGCGGCGATCTGCGGGGTCAGCGAAGAGGTGGCCCAGGTGTCCAGCACGTCCGGATCGCCGATGAAACCCCCCGGCATCCCGCGTTGGGACTCGTCGTACCCGGCGGGGGCGTCCTCGGAGGGATCGATCGGCAGCGAATCCTCGTCCGGCGTGAGAGGCTGGGACCAGTCCGGCTCGCCAGTGCCGTCGAGCCGGTACCACACCGGCACCGGCACCCCGAAGAAGCGCTGCCGGCTGACCAACCAGTCCCCGGTCAGCCCACCCACCCAGTGCTCGTAGCGGTGCCGCATGTGCTCCGGCACCCAACGCAGATGTTCTCCCCGGGCCAGCAACGCCGCCCGCAGGTCGGCGTCCCGGCCACCGTTGCGCAGATACCACTGCCGGGTCGAGACGATCTCCAGCGGCCGGTCACCCCGCTCGTAGAACTTCACCGGATGGGTGATCGGGCGGGGCTCCCCGACCAGCTCACCCGCCTCGGTCAGCAACTGCACGATGGTGCGTCGGGCCGCGTTGACGCTCTGCCCGGCCAGCGCCGCGTACGGTCGCCCCGGCACCCCGGCCGGCGGCTCCGGCAGCAGCCGCCCGTCCCGCCCGATCACCACCCGGGTGTCCAGGTCCAGCTCCCGCCACCAGGTCACGTCGGTCAGGTCACCGAAGGTGCAGACCATCGCGATGCCGGTGCCCTTGGCCGGCTCCGCCAGCGGGTGCGCGCACACCGGCACCTCCACCTCGAACAGGGGAGTACGCACAGTGCCGCCGACCAGGTCCGCGTACCGCTCGTCCTCGGGGTGGCAGACCAGGGCCACACAGGCCGGCAGCAGCTCCGGACGGGTGGTGTCGATCAGCACCTCCCGCCCGTCGGGGGCGTGGAACCGCAACCGGTGGTACGCCCCCGGCCGCTCCCGATCCTCCAACTCGGCCTGCGCGACGGCGGTGGCGAAACCGACGTCCCACAGGGTCGGCGCCTCCGACTGGTACGCCTCACCCCGGGCCAGGTTGCGCAGGAAGGCCCGCTGCGAGGCGGCCCGGGCCACCGGACCGATCGTGGTGTACATCAGCGACCAGTCCACCGACAGGCCGAGCCGACGCCACAGCGCCTCGAAGATCTGCTCGTCCTGCGCGGTCAACCGCTGGCACAACTCGATGAAGTTGCGTCGGGAGATCGGGGTCGGGTCCTTGCGGGCGGCGTCGTCCACCGGGGCGGCCGGGGCCTGCCAGTGCGGGTCGTACGGCAGGGACGGGTCGCAGCGCACCCCGTAGACGTTCTGCACCCGGCGTTCGGTGGGCAGCCCGTT
Source organism: Micromonospora sp. DT229 (assembly GCF_049844505.1). Classification (NCBI taxonomy): domain Bacteria; kingdom Bacillati; phylum Actinomycetota; class Actinomycetes; order Micromonosporales; family Micromonosporaceae; genus Micromonospora; species Micromonospora sp. DT229. The sequence continues at coordinate 51,827 of NZ_JBNCLD010000005.1, forward strand.
GTCGTCCCAGCCGATCGGGTAGAAGACCGTCCGCCCCCGCATCCGCTGGAACCGGGCCACCAGGTCGGTGTGGGTGTACGAGAACACATGCCCCATGTGCAGCTCGCCCGATACGGTCGGCGGCGGGGTGTCGATCGCGTACACGTCCGAGCTACGGCCATCCGGGCTCGGCGAGTCTGACGCCTCGCCGCGACCCCGGACAGCCGCCTTCGAGCGGTCGAACGCGTACGTGCCCTCCTCCTGCCAGCGGCGCGACCAGGTCTCCTCGAGCCCGTCCAGAGTCGGACGCTCGGGGACCCCGGTGCGGGCCGTCCTCGCCGTATCAGTCATCCGTCGATGGTAGGCAGCCACGCCCCGCCGGGCATCGAATTACCTACAGCAGCGACTCGACCCACTGGCGGTGCAGGGCGGCGTACCGGCCCTCCCCGTTGATCAGTTCGGCCGGGGGGCCGTCCTCGACTATCCGGCCCTCGTCGAGGACCAGCACCCGGTCGGCGATCTCCACCGTGGAGAGCCGGTGGGCGATCACCACCGCGGTCCGGTCCCGCAGGATGGTGCCCAGGGCGTGCTGCACCAGCCGCTCGGTCGGGATGTCCAACGACGAGGTGGCCTCGTCCAGGATCAGCACCGCCGGGTCGGCCAGGAACGCGCGGGCGAAGGCGACCAGTTGCCGCTGCCCGGCGGAGAGCCGCCCGCCGCGCCGATGCACCTCGGTGGCGTACCCGTCGGGTAGCGCCGCGATGAAGTCGTGCGCGCCGATCGCCCGGGCGGCGGCCTCGACGGCCGCGTCGTCGGCGTCCGGGCGGCCGAACCGGATGTTCTCCGCCACGGTGCCACCGAACAGGTGGGTCTCCTGGGTGACCAGCACCACCGCCCGGCGCAACTCCGCGTCGGCCACCTGGCGCAGGTCGACCCCGTCCAGGCTGACCGTGCCGGTCACCGGGTCGTGGAACCGGGCGAGCAGCTTGGCCAGGGTCGACTTGCCGGCACCGGTCGGCCCGATCAACGCCACCGTCTGCCCGGCGGGGATGGTCAGGTCCAGCCCGGCCAGGATGGGTGCCTGCGGCCGGTACCCGAACCCGACCTGGCAGAAGGTGACCTTCCCCCGGGCCGGTCCGGGCGGCAGGGGCACCGGCCGGGTCGGCTCGGCCACCTCGGGTCGTTCGTCGAGCACCCCGGCCAGCTTCTCCAGGGCGGCGGTGGCCGACTGGAGGGAGTTGTAGAACTGGCTCAGCTCCTGCATGGGCTCGAAGAACCGACGCAGGTAGAGCAGGAAGGCCGCGAGCACCCCCACCCCGGTCTCCCCGCCGAGCACCCGGGCCCCGCCGTAGCAGAGCACCACCGCCACGGTGATGTTGCCGATCAGTTTGATCCCCGGCGCGTATGTGGCGATCAGCCGGTAGGCGTATCGGCTGGAGCGGCGGTACTCGTCATTGACGGAGGCGAAGATGTACTGGTTACGCGGCTCCCGACGGTAGGCCTGCACGGCCCGGATGCCCCGCATCGACTCCACGAAATGGACGATGACCAGCGCCATCGCCTCCCGGGTACGGCGGTAGGCCACCGCCGAGGCCCGGGCGAACCAGCGGGACAACCAGAACAACAGCGGGAAGGCCAGCAGGGTGACCGCGGCCAGCGGCAGATCCAACCAGAGCAGGATGCCGGCCACCGACACGATCGTCAGGGCCGCCATCACCAGGCTCTCCACCCCACCGTCGACCAACTCGGCGATGGAGTCCATGTCGCTGGTCAGCCGCGAGATCATCCGACCGGAGGTGTACCGCTCGTGGAAGGCCACCGGCAGGCGCAGGAAGTGCTCGTACACCCGTTGGCGCAGATCCAGCAGGACGGCCTGGCCGATCCGGGCGGAGAGGGTGAGGAAGGCACGTCGGGCGGCGTACTCGATGCCGGTGGCGGCGGCGAAGGCCACCGCCACGGCCGCCAGGGGGCCGGTGTCGCCGTTGCGCAGCGGGTCGATCGCCCGGTCGATGCCGAGCATGACCAGGTACGGCCCGGCCATCGCCGCCGCGTTCTGGGTCAGCAGCAGCGCCACCGCGCCGCCCAGCCGACCGCGATGCGGGCGCAGCACCTGGGCCAGCAGGGCCCGGCTGCGGACCCGCAGCCGAGCCACCGCCTCGGGTGAGCTGTCCTCGGCGAGACTGCGGTCGGCGTGCGGATCGGCGGCCAGCCCTCGCCAGTGCACCGGATCGACCCCGTCCGATCGCTGCTCGGGTGTCCGCCCCGGTAACGGGCCGTCCGGCCGATCCGCCCCGGCGGTCACGAGCACACCAGTGGGGGACCGCCCGGCGCCGGGCCGACCCCGGCCGTCTCGGCGGAGAGCAACCTGCGGTACGCCGGCACCTCGGCCAGCAGGTCGGTGTGCCGTCCCACGGCGGTGATCCGACCGTCCTGGAGGAGGGCCACCCGGTCGGCCAGGGCGATCGTGGAGGGCCGGTGCACCACCACCAGCGCGGTCATCTCCCGCAGCACCTGCTTGAGTGCCGACTCCACCAGGGCCTCGGTGTGCACGTCGAGCGCGGACAGCGGATCGTCCAGGACCAGCACCGCGGGACGTACCAGCACCGCCCGGGCCAACGCCAGACGCTGCCGTTGCCCGCCGGACAGTGACAGCCCCTGCTCGCCCAGCCGGGTGTCCAACCCCCACGGCAGGTCGTACGCGAACTCGGCCTGGGCCAGGGTGAGGGCCGCCCGGACCTCCTCGGCACCGGCGTCGGGCCGACCCAGGGTCAGGTTCTCCCACACCGACATGGAGAACAGGGTGGGTTCCTCGAAGGCCACCGCGACCAGCCGACGCAGCGAGGTCAACCGCAGCTCCCGCAGGTCGTGCCCGTCCAGGGTGATCCGGCCCGCCGTGACCTCGTGCAACCGGGGCACCAGGGACAGCACTGTGCTCTTGCCGCTGCCGGTGGCACCGACCAGCGCCAGGGTCTCCCCGGGCTCGACGGTCAGGTCGATGCCGTCCAGCACGGGTGCGGCGGTACCCGGATAGCGGAAGGTGACCGCCTCGAAGCGGAGTCGGCCGCGTACCTCCGAGCGGGGCAGGGCGATGGCCCCGGGGGAGTCGACGATGGCCGGCGGGGTGTCCAGCACCTCCTGGATCCGGTCGGCGGCGGTGGCCGCCTCCTGCCCGTTGGCGATGATCCAACCCAGCGACTGCACCGGCCAGATCAGCATCAACTGGAGGCTGGCGAAGGCGACCAGTTCACCGATGGTGAGGCGCCCTTCGGCGACCGCGGCGGCACCGGCCACCAGCACGATGCCGAGGGTCAGGTTCGGCACCAGGTCGAGCAGGGCGGCGGTACGGCCCAGCAGTCGGCCCTTGCCCACCCCGGTGTCGTGCAACGCCCGGGTGCTGGTGACGAACCGGGCGGTCAGTTGGGGCCCCCGCCCGTACGCCTTCATGGTCCGCAGCCCCTGCGCGGTCTCCTCGACCTGGGTGGCGACATCCCCCTGCTGGTCCTGCATCCGGCGGGAGGCGGCGTGGTAGTACCGCCCGAAGCGACGGGCGATCAGGAACAGCGGCACCGCGCTGGCCGCCACCAGCAGGCCGAGCGTCGGATGCAGTCGGATCAGCAGCACGACCACGACCAGGTAGGTGGCCAGGTTCAGGACGAGGAAGAACAGCCCGAAGGCCAGGAACCGGCGCAGCACCGACAGGTCGCTGGTGATCCGGGAGAGCAACTGGCCGGAGGGCCACCGGTCGTGGAAGCTGGCCGGCAGCCGTTGCAGATGGGCGTAGAGGTCGTCGCGGATCCTCGTCTCCATCGCCACCGAGGAGGACGACTGCACCCACCGGCGAATGAAGATCAGCAGGGCCTCGATCAGGCCGAGGGCCAGCGCCAGCCCGGCCAGTTGGAACAATCCCCTCAGGTCCCGGTCGGCCACCGGGCCGTCGACCACCCGCTGGGCCACCAGGGGTACGGCGATTCCCGCCCCGGTCGCGGCAAGGCCGGCCAGCAGCAGGAAAATGAACTCCACGACATGCGGACGCAGGTAGCGCCGCAGCCGCCACAGGTTACCGAGTGGATGTCGCCTGACCTCGGCCCGTCCGGCCGGGCCGCCGCCGCTCCCCGCAGCCACCAGCCGACGGTAGCGGTAAATGAGCAGGGTGAATGTGTCAGCTTGTTGTCAGTGTTGTTGCCCTTTTGCTGACCGACCTCGGCGTCTACGGTCGCTGCCCTGACGGTGAAGTCCATCGATGCCAGAATGGGTCATCGCCATCCTGGACAACTACCGCCAGATCGTCGGCCGGTCGGCGGTCCGCCAGCCCGTCGCGGCGGCGTTCGTGGCACGGTTGCGAGACGGCGGTACGCCGCTGGCCATGGTGCTCACCGCAGAGCAGGGCACTGGCTCGTACGTCGTGGCCGGGTTCACCGCCGGTGCGTTCGGTCTCGCCGCCGCTGGTGGTGGCCGTGCTGGTGGCTCTGCTGTCTGGCGGCGGAGCACTCGCCGGCGTGCTGATCGAACGAGCCGGGACCAGCGGCACGTTCCTGTTCACCGCGGGCGTGGCACTGGCCGGCGCTGGCGTCCTGTGGGCTCGACCAGCGGCATCGACTTCGTGAGCCAGCGGTGGCGTCAACCCCTTCGCTCGTGCGCGAGCAGCCATTCCTTGACCGGCAGCCCCCAGCGGTAGCCGCCCAGCTTTCCGTCGGTACGCAGCACCCGGTGGCAGGGGACGAAGAGGGCGGCGGCGTTGCGGGCGCAGGCCGCTGCTGCGGCGCGTACCGCGGCGGGGCGACCGGCCAGCGCGGCGTACCCGGTGTAGGTGACCGGCTGACCCGGCTTCACCTCGCGCAGCATCTGCCAGGCGTGCGACATGAAGGCCCCGCCACTGTGCTGCCGGACCGGTACGTCGTCGATCGCGGTCAGGTCACCGCCGAGGTACGCCGCGACGGCCGCGGTGACGGGCCCGAGTTCGCGCCGCTGGCGCGACTCGCCGCGCAGGCTGGGGTGCATCACCGCGAGCACCACCGCCGGGTCGGCGGTGAACCCGGCGGCCCGGACCGCCCCGTCCGGACCGGCGAGGATCGTGAACGGGCCGACGGGCGTGTCGATGGTGGCGCTGTCGAGAATCGTGCCGTTGGTCTGCAAGGTCATACTCATCGCGCTCTCCCCGGTCGGATGGGTGCGGCTTCCCACGGTTGGATTGGTACGGCTGTCCCCGGTCGGACTGGTGCGGCTCGCCACAGTCGGACGATCGCGTACGAGCGCCACGGCCGCCAGCGGGCGGCGTACTCGTCAAGGGTCGACGGGGCGTCGGGCAGTCCGAGGGCGGCGGCGCCTCGGCGTACCGCGAGATCGGTGGGCAGGAACACGTCGGGATCGCCGAGCGCACGCATCGCGACGTAACCGGCTGTCCACGGCCCGATTCCCGGAAGCTGCGCCAACCGCCGCGCCACCTCGCCCCGTTCTCCACCGGCCTCCAGATCGAGCCCGTCCTCCACCACCGCCCGCGCCACCGCCCGAATCGCCTCCCGTCGCCTCACCGGCATCCGAAACCCCGCGTCCGGCGCGGCCAACACCTCCTCCGCTCCCGGAAAACACCCCGTCGTGCCGATCAAGAGGTTTGCGTCATCCTGGCGGGCCTGCCCGACGCGAACCTCTTGATCAACACTGCCGGTGTGGTCGACGGGGGTGGGCCGTTCGGGGGTGCGGACGGTGGAGATGAGGTGGGTGAGGGTGGTGCGGGCGGAGGCCAGCGAAACCTGTTGGGTGGCGATGGCGCGGACGGCCATCTCGAAGCCGTCGACGGCGTGGGGGACGCGTACGCCGGGTTCGGTGGCCACGGCGACGGCCAGCGGGGGATCGGCGGCGAGGGTCTGATCGACGGCTACCGGATCCGCGTCGAGGTCGAACAGGTGCCGGCAGCGGGCCACGGCCGGGGACAGGTCACGCAGATCGGTCAGCCGCAGGGTGGCCCCGACGTGCCCGTCCGCCGGGGTCAGCGCCGCCTCGCCGGTGCCGTGCGGCAGCCGCAACCCTCGGCGGTACGTCCCGTCACGGACCTCGTCGACCCCGGGCAGGGCACGCAGCGCGAGAAAGCCGAGCAGCGCGCCCGCGTGCAGCGGTGGACGGTACGCCAACCGTAGGGTGATCGTGCCCGACCCGCCGATCGCCGCCCGCCGGCCGACTCGAAGCTGGGACGGAGGAACCCCGTACACCTCGCGGACCGTGTCGTTGAACTGCCGGACGCTGCCGAACCCGGCGGCGAAGGCGATCTCGGCCAGCCCCAGCCCGGTGGTCTCGATCAGGGTCCGGGCGGTCTGCGCGCGTTGCGCCCGGGCCAGCGCCAGCGGCCCCGCACCGACTTCCGCCCGCAGCATCCGGTGCAGGTGCCGTTCGGTGTACCCGAGCCGGGACGCCAACCCGGGCACCCCGTCCCGGTCGACCACCCCGTCGGAGATCAGCCGCATCGCCCGCCCCACCACATCGGCCCGGACGTCCCACTGCGGGGAGCCGGGGGAGGCATCCGGCCGGCAGCGCCGGCAGGCCCGCAGCCCCGCACCCTGCGCCGCAGCCGCAGAAGGGAAGAACCGGACGTTCTGCCGCTTCGGGGTGATCGCCGGGCAGGAGGGCCGACAGTAGATCCCGGTCGAGGTCACCCCCGTGTAGAACCACCCGTCGAACCGCTGGTCACGGCTGTCGACGGCCCGATAACACCGCTCAAAGTCCAGCTCCACATCCCGATGATGCGCCCGTCCCCAACCCCCTAGCTGGCGGCTTTCGGACCTGAGCGTGAGGAAGGGCCCCTTCTCGGCAACGTCCCACGCTGGTCGGGCGGGCCTGTCCGGGATCGAGTGACGGGCGCCACACATCTTTGAGTAGTCACTACTCAGGCGTGCGCCCAAGCGTGAGGACCACCATCGGTCTGAGATCAAGGCGGTGCCGGTTCCGGGTGGTACGCGGCACGCTGCACCGCCCAGCCCAGTAGGGAGAAAAGATGACCAAGATTCAGATCGACGACCTTGCGCCGGAGGAGACCGGCATCGTCGAGCTCGTCGAGGACGACGACCTCGACCTCATCGTCGGCGCGATGGCCCCCGGGTCGGGCTTCATCTGCTCCGTCAGCAGCGGAGACACGGAGTTCAGCAAGACCTCGGAAGAGTGCTTCCGGGTCTAGCGTCTGACGGGATCCGGCGTGGCGCGCACCGGTGAGGGGACGACCGCGCGCCACGCCGTTCCATGTAGCCCTGGAGTGCCACATGATCTTGATCATCAGTAGCCCCGACGACGCCGTCACCATCGACCTCGTACGCCTCAAAATGGAAGCGCGCGGAGTCCCGGTGCTCTGGTGGGACGAGGACCAGTACCCCGCGCACAGCCGGCTGACCGCGGCGATCGACGGCGACGGCTGCCGGCAGATCCTCAAACACGACGGCCAGACGTACGACCTGGCAGAGGTGACCGCGGTCTGGGACCGTCGCCCCAGCCCGATCCAGGTCAACGACCTGGTGACCGAGGAGGACTACCGGGCGTACGCCGAGTTGGTCGCCCGTCGCTTCCGGGACGGCTTCTGGGAGCTGCTGCCGGCGCGCTGGATGCCGGCCCAGCCCATCCGGGCGCTACGGTCGGACAACAAGCTGGTCCACCTCGCCAAGGCCGCCGAACTCGGCTTCACCGTGCCGCAGACGCTCTTCACCAACGACCCGGACGAGCTGATCCCCGCGTGGAACCGCGCCGGCGGGCAACTCATCAGCAAGGCGTTGACGTACCGGGATTTCTTCGTCTATGGCGAGCAGCACCTCATCTACACCACCAAGGTGCAGCGGCGCCACCTCGCCGGCCGGCACCGGATCCAGCACGCGCCGGTGATCCTCCAACCCGACGTCGCCAAGGCCGCCGAGCTGCGGGTGACCGTGGTGGGCGACCAGATCTTCGCCGCCGAGATCGATTCGCAGTCGTCCCGGCTGACCGCGCAGGACTGGCGGCGCTACGACGACAACACGGTCGAGTACCGCGCCGTCGAGCTTCCCGACGAGGTGGCCAAGCGCTGCCTGGACTTCATCTCCGCACTCGGGCTGAACTTCGGGGCCATCGACCTCATCCGGAGCACCGAGGGTGATTACGTCTTCCTCGAAGTGAACGTGAACGGGCAGTGGGGCTGGATCGAGAAGCTCACCGGTCTGCCGATCAGCGACGCGATCACCGACTGGCTGACCGCGAACGAACCCGTGACCAAGGAGACCGCGCTGTGACCACCCAATCGGTAGCGACGATGACCGCGCAAGCCGGCGACGTGCCCATGCCGGACGCCGATTTCGGCGCGGATCTGGCTGGCGCGGCCGCGCTGCTGCGCCGGCTGCCCCGGCACCGTGACCAGGTCCGCGAGGCCCGCCGGCTGGTCGCCGACTGGGCTGCCGCCCACCCGCAGCGCCGGCCCGAACTCGTCGTCGACGCCCCACCGGGAGACCTGCGGGTCAGCTACGACCTGGTGCTCGCCCACCCTGACGGCGGGAATGTCGCCCTCACCGGTCAGACCGAGGACGGCGTTCCCTGGGCGATCGAGTACTCCACCCACTTCGCTGCCAACCGGCTGGTCAGCGTCAACGAGAGAGCCCTGTCGGTGCCCTCCGCGCTGTTCACGATCCGGGCCCTCAGCCGGCGCGATCCCACCCTGCACCGGCAACTTGTCGATCACTGCCTCCTGTGGGACGAGGTTTTCGACGACAACGAGGTGCCAGAGGTGACCGCCGAGGAGTTGGCGGCGGCGGCTGACACCTTCCGCCGCGCGCGGGGCCTGCACAGCCGGTCCGCCACCCTCGAATGGCTGGCCGACGTCGGTCTCACCGAGGCCGCCTTCACCAGCCACATCGAGTTCGTCGCCCGCATCGACCGGTTCCGGCGAGATTTCGTCGCCGAGCACGCGGCCGACCACCTGCGGACCCACCTGAGCGACTTCGACCGGGTCGACGCGATCTGGGTGCAGGCCGCCGACGCGGCGGCGCTGGACGCCCTCGCCACCGTGAAGACCCCCACCGACCTCATCACCCGGCTCGGCCGACTCACCGGGGAGAACCGAGCTGCCGGGGAGGTCCAGCTCACCACGGGCCAGCGCTGGGCACTGGATCTGCCCGCGCCGCTGCGCTCCCTTGCGGCCGGGGAGGTGACCGGGCCGGTGACAGAGGCGGGACAGGTCATCGTCGGTGGCGTGTGGCGACGGGAAGCCAGCGCCGCGACGGACCCGGCGGCGCTGGCCCGCGCCGGCGCAGCGGCACTTACCGAATGGCTCACCGAGCAGCGTGCCAAGGCGACGATTCGATGGCACTGGCTGTGACCCGGCTGCGGCGGCGCGTACCGCTGCGAATGCAACTGTCCGCCACGGACTGCGCCGCCGCGTGCCTGGCGATGCTGCTGAGCGCTCACGGGCGGCGTACCACCGTGATCGAGGCACGCCAACACCTCCCGTCGGACCGGGACGGCGCGAACGCCCGCGAGCTGATCGCCGCCGGAAGTCACTTCGGTCTCCCGCTGCGCGCCTTCGCCGCGCCGGCGGCCAGCGTCGCCCGGCTACCGGTGCCGTTCATCGCGCACTGGGGAAAGAACCATTTCGTCGTCGTCGAGGACGTCCGGGACGCTGGCGTCAGCATCGCGGACCCGGCCCGGGGCCGTCGCCGGCTGAGCCACGACGAGTTCAAGGCCGACTACAGCGGTGTGGCACTGTGCGGGAAGCCCGCCGGGAAGCTACCCCGCGGCTCCGGCTCGACCTGGGGCACCGCCGCCCGGCTGCTCGCCGGCGTGCTCGGTGACTGGCGGCTGATCGCCGCCCTGGTCGCCGCCTCCCTCGCGGTGCAACTGTTCCCGCTGCTGGTCGCGGGGGTCACCCGGACGGTCGTGGACGGGACGACCGGCGGGACCCTGCCCGAGCTGCTGCTGCCGCTCACCGCAGCGGTGGGTGTCGCGTGGTTGGTCTTCGCTGTCGTGGGCTGGCTGCGGTCGGTGCTGTTGATCCAGTTGCAGACCGGCGTGGCGGCCCGTCTGATGCGCCGGCTGGTCGAGCACACCTTCACGCTGCCCTTCCGCTTCTTCGACCAGCGTGGCTCCGGTGATCTGCTCAGCCGCCTCTCCACCGCCTCCACGTTGCGCGACCTGGTGACGGAGCGCTCCCTCGCCTTCGGCATCGACTGCCTCACCGGGCTGGGATACCTGCTGCTGCTCGCGTTCGCCGCCCCGCCGATCGCGATCGCCGCCGCCGCCGTCGCGGCCGTGCAGGTGTCGATCGCGCTGCTGGCCGGGCGGGCGAGCATCCAGCTCACGCACGAGTCCCTGAACGCCCAGGCCATGACGCAGAACACCCTGGTGGAGAGCCTCGGTGGGGTGGAGACCGTGATCGCCTGCGGAGCGGAGGAAGCCACGGTGGCCCGTTGGCGTACCCGCCACGACCACGAGCTCGCCGCTGCCCGGCGCCGGGACCGGTACCTCGCCGGAGTGCAGGCGGTCACCACCGCCGGACAGACCGGCCTGACCGTCGGCCTGCTGCTCGTCGTCGCCTACCAGCTACCCAGTACGACGCAGCTCGGCGAACTGCTCGCCCTCGCCGCGCTGGCCGGTGCCGCGCTGGCCCCGCTGGGGTCGCTGCTGACCACCGTCCAGCAACTGCACGCCGCGATCGCGCACCTGGAACGCCTCGGCGACATCATGGACACCCCACCGGCACCGACCGGGCAGATGCGGTTGCCCGGGGGCCTGCGCGGCGGCATCGAGGTGCGCAACGCGTACTTCGGCTACCACCCCGCGCGCCCGGTGCTGCGCGACATCACCCTGCGCGTCGAGCCGGGGCAGCGGGTCGCGATCGTCGGGTCGTCCGGTTCCGGCAAGACCACCCTCGGTCGGCTCCTGCTCGGCCTGCTGGAACCCACCGCCGGGCAGATCCGGTACGACGGGGTGCCGCTGGAACTGCTCGACCGCCGGCGACTGCGCCAACAGATGGGGATCGTCACCCAGCAGCCGTTCCTGTTCGAAGGCACGATCGCCGACAACATCATCACCGGGAAGCAGCACTGCACCCCCGAACAGGTCCGGGCAGCGGTACGGGTGGCCGCGCTCACCGACGACATCGAGGCCATGCCGATGGGGCTGCACACCACCGTCGGTGAGGCCGGCGCACAGGTTTCCGGGGGCCAGCGGCAGCGGATAGCGCTGGCCCGCGCCGTGGTGCACCAGCCCAGCGTCCTGCTGCTCGACGAACCGACCTCCAGTCTGGACGCGCAGACCGAGGCGCAGATCGAGGCGGGGCTGACGGCGCTCGGCTGCACGCAGGTGGTGATCGCGCATCGCCTCTCCACCATCCGGCGCGCGGACCTCATCGTGGTCATCGACCGGGGGGCGATCATCGAGCAGGGCACCCACGACACCCTGATCGCCCGGGGCGGCCGCTACGCCCAGCTCGTACGCGAACAACAGGACCAGCGGGATCCGGCGGTCAGCGAACGGTGAAGCCGTCCTCGGCGAGCGCCGCCGCAAGCTCCGTACGGCGGTGGATGCCGAGCTTGCCGTAGGCCCGCTGGAGGTGGTTCTCGACCGTCCGGGTGGACACCGTCAATGATCGCGCGATCGCGGCGGTGTCCATCCCGCCCGCAGCCAGCTGGCAGATCTGCTGCTCCCGGCGAGTCAGCACCGGTGCGGTCTTCGGCTCGGGCAGCCACTCCGGCCAGGTGCCCTGATGTTCGCCGAGCAACCGTTGGGTGCGTCGGACCAGCGCGTTGACCTCCCGGCCGCCACCGAACATCGTTCCGGTGGCGGCGGCCTCCAGCGCGAACCCGCGGTACCCGAGCTTCTCGAACGCGGCGCTGACCCGGTTCATCTCGCGTACGTTCCGGCGGGCCAGCGCGGTGGCGTGATCGGCGAGGAGGTTGTACAGCTCACCGTCGGTGCCCGCCGCGATCCGCTGAAGCCGGGTGGCCGTGGCCTCGGACGGGTTGAGCCTCATGTCGACATGCAGGAACTCGGTCGCCATCAACCGGTTGCCCATGGCCAGGGCCTCCGCCGCGCGGCGACGTAGGACCGCCCCGGCGCCGCTGCGATCGCCGGCCAGAACCAGCGCCCACACCTCGCCAAAGGCGCCGTAGTCGGCCGTCGACGGGTCGACAGCGGTCTCGTCGAGCCGGGCTAGCAGTTCGCGGGCCTCGTCGACGAGGCCGAGCTGCGCGGCGACACCGGCGCTGATCGCCAGCACAGTCTCCCGGAACCGGAAACCCGGTTGGTCGTCGGTCAGCGCGCGGGCCTCCCGCAACCAGGTCGCGGCCTGCTCGCTCTGCCCCTGGTAGTAGGCGCAGATCCCGCCGGCCAGGGCGACGAGGCCCACCCCGGCCGGCGAACCGTGCTCGACCGCGTCGTGGTAGTAACGCTGCACCGTCTCGGCCGCCTGTGCGACCTCACCGGTCATCACCAGCGCCTGTACGTGGCAGAGCTGGGTCATCGCCCGCATCATCGGCCACACGCCGGCGAGCCCGGCCTGATCCGTGGACAGCTCCACGATCGCCTGCGCCGGTCGACCGGCGAAAAGCAGCAACTGCGACCGCACCGGCGCGATCGCGCCGAGCAGGACCGGATCATCAGGTGGCTGCTGCCGCAGGCGGGCCAACATCTCGCCCGCCGTGTCGACCCGGCCTTCGAAGACCGCCACGAGCGCCTCGGCGGCCAACAGCTCACCGCAGTCGTCCCCGGGCAACGCGGCCCTGGCCTCGGCGATGACCTCAAGGGCCCGTTGCGGATCCCGGAAACCCCAGAAGAGGTTGACTGCCCGTAGGGCCGCGACGTTCGCCCGCTGGGCCGGATCGGTCAGGCTTCCGGCCGCGTCGGTGAGCCACTTCTCGGCCTCGACGTACTCGCCCCGGGCCACCAGCACCCGACCCAGCCGCCAGGTGCCGGCCGGCGTAGTGACCTGGCGGGAGAGCTGTTCCGCCGCCGCCACGTCGCGCTGGTGCAGCGCCTCGTCGGCCGCCGCCAGCACCTCGTCGTCGGGTACGTCCAGCTCGGCGGCGAGCCGCCACTGCACCACGCGCAGCCGATCCTCCGGCCGGTACGCCATCACCGCCGTGGCCAGTTCGGCCCGGATCCGCCGGAGCCGTAACGCTCCGGTACGCGCGATCACGGCATGGGCGTGCAGCGGGTGGGTCAACCGCAGCAGCGGGACCCGCGCGGACCGGTCCAGCTGGATGAGCCGGTGATCCTCCAGTCGTTCCAACACGGGCAGCGCGACGAGCCGCTCGATCACTTCCAGTGGGGCGGAACGGACAACGCCGATGTAGCGCAGCGCCTCGAACTCCTCCGGGGAGAGGGCATCCAACGCCGCGGCCGCCGTGTCACTCGGACGAACCTCGCCGGCCAGCCTGTCATGCCAGGTCACGACCCCTTCCCGGACGGTCAGGGCGCCGTTGTCCAGCGCACCGGCGAGCAGCTCGCGCAGGAAGAGTGGGTTGCCGCCGGTGATCCGCCACAGCCCGTCCAGGGTGAGCCCGTCCACCGGAGCATTCAGGACCGCCTCGATGAGCTTCTTCGTCTGCGGCCGGTCCAGCGGGGCGAGGTCCACCCTGGCCCACCGGCCCCAGCGCCGCAACGCCTCGATCGACGGTGTCCCGACCGCTGTCGGCTGGGTGACCAGCAGCATTCGGGCTCCGGCGTGGACGACGAGGTGCTGGATGACTTTCGCCGACGCGTCGTCCAGCCAGCTCGCATCGTCGACGGCGATGACGACCGTACGTCCCTCCACCTGCTTGAGCAGGACCGCGGCGACGTCCTCCGGGCTACTTGCCGCCAACCCGTCCGGCCCCGGAAGGAGTTGGCGGACCGCCCCGAACGGCAGGTCCTGCTCCGCCGGCGTACAGGTGACCCGCGCGACGTGGCACGAGCTGGCGACACAGCGGTGGAGGACGGCCTCGGCGACGCGACTCTTGCCCACCCCGGTGTCGCCGACGAGCAGCACCCCGTGCTGGTCATCGGCGAGCAGCAGCCGGACGATCGCCTCCACGTCCGGGCCTCGCCCGGTCAACGGCCACCGTCGCCGCGCGAGTTGGCTGGAGGCAGTCACACCACGGTCGGGCTCCGTACGGCTAGCGGGAACTCTCGTGGGAACTGAGGAGCGGTTGATCAGCGACCACCGGTCCCGTGCTGCTGTATCGCGCATCAGGGTGTCAGCCGTCCGTAACCTCGATGAGGACCCGGAGACCTGTCACCCGCCGTTGTTCCGTGCGGGGGCCGGGCGCAGGGGAGTGTATCTGATCTCCGTCATGACACCACCCCTCCAGACTCATGTCGGACCTCGACCTGTGGGACCGGGAATCCGTTGGGAAGGGCCCCTGTCAACGCCTGTGCTAGAGGAAGGGCCCCGTTGACGGGCGGCGCGAGAAAGTGTCGGCTGCGGTGGGTAGCGTGCGGCCACCAATCTCAAGAAGGGGTACGGGGATGGGGAGCGTGGCGGGTCGGACGGCGACGACTAGGTACAGGCACCCACCGCTGGACGAGGTCGTGGTCCAACGCTTCTACGACCGGATGCGCGCGGTCGCGCCGGCAGCGGTCGGCGCCATCGATCGGGATCGCGCCGACGACCCCGCCCGGGCCTTCGCCGACACGGCCTGCGGGCGGCTGCTGCGCTCGCTCGACGAGGACGGCGTACGGGCGCTCGGCATGTGGGTGCACCACTGGTGCATGCGCTTCTACGACGACGACACCCGGGCCGCACTGCGGCTGCTGCGGGAGATCGCCGGCCGGCCGAGGCTCGGCTGGACGGCCGACGAGGTGCACTGGATGCTCCGCGAGTCGCACCAGGCCGACCCCGGGGCCGCCGCCCGACTCACCCTTCCGCTGGCTGCCGCCGCCGAACTCGCCCCGGGCGCCCTGCGGATCGACACCCTGGTGCCCCAGCAGGCCGCCCCGACCCGCCGCAGCTGACCCACCGCTGCCCGGGGGTGCCGGGCGGCGGCGTAAGCTGGCTCGTCGTGAGTCTCACCATCGGCATCGTCGGCCTGCCCAACGTCGGCAAGAGCACCCTGTTCAATGCGCTGACCAAGAACGACGTGCTCGCGGCGAACTACCCGTTCGCCACCATCGAGCCCAACGTCGGCGTGGTCGGGCTGCCGGACGACCGGCTGCACAAGCTGGCCGAGATCTTCGGATCGCAGAAGGTGATCCCCGCCCCGGTGTCGTTCGTCGACATCGCCGGGCTGGTCCGGGGTGCCTCCAAGGGGCAGGGGCGCGGCAACGCCTTCCTGGCCAACATCCGCGACGCCTCGGCGATCTGCCAGGTGGTACGCGCCTTCTCCGACCCGAACGTGGTGCATGTCGACGGCAAGGTCTCCCCGGCCGACGACATCGAGACGATCAACACCGAGCTGATCCTGGCCGACCTCCAGACCCTGGAGAAGGCGCTGCCCCGGCTGGAGAAGGAAGCCAAGCTCCGCAAGGACCGGGCCGCCGCGGTCGCCGCAGCCAAGCAGGCCGTCGAGGTCCTCGATGCCGGTACGACCCTGTACGCGGGCGCCAAGGACGCCGGTATCGAGCTGGAGCACCTGCGTGAGCTGCACCTGCTCACCACCAAGCCGTTCCTGTACGTCTTCAACGTCGACGAGGCCGAGCTGAACAACGCCGAGTTCCTCGACGAACTGCGGGCGCTGGTGGCCCCGGCCGAAGCGGTCTTCATGGACGCCAAGATCGAGTCTGAGTTGGTGGACCTGCCCGAGGAGGAGGCCCGCGAGCTGCTGGAGTCGATCGGGCAGTCCGAGCCGGGCCTGAACCAGTTGGTCCGGGTCGGCTTCCGCACCCTCGGCCTCCAGACGTACCTCACCGCCGGGCCCAAGGAAGCGCGGGCCTGGACCGTCCCGGTCGGGGCGACCGCCCCGGAGGCCGCCGGGGTGATCCACTCCGACTTCCAGCGCGGCTTCATCAAGGCCGAGGTCGTCTCCTACGACGACCTGGTCGCGGCCGGTTCGATGGCGGCGGCCAAGGCGGCGGGCAAGGTTCGCATCGAAGGCAAGGAGTACGTCATGCAGGACGGCGACGTGGTGGAGTTCCGCTTCAACGTCTGAATCCGGCCCGTTCGCCCAGGTCAGCGAGTTAGAGCTTCGCCGTGGGGCACATCGGGGGCACATCCCCACGCGTCATCGACCGCCCGGCGGGTGCGCTCCTCCGAGTCCGGCATGAGGTGCCCGTACGTCGACAGGACCAGGGCGGCGTTCTCGTGCCCCAACCGTTCGGCAACCACGATGACCGACTCGCCCTGCATCAGCAGTACCGAGGCGTAGTGGTGCCGAAGGTCGTGACTCGTGGTGCTCTCCGGTAGCCCGGCCTTGCGGACCGCCGCGCCGAAGATCAGTGAGCCGTAGTAGTCGTGCCGGTACGGCCCGGCGAAGCGGGTCGTGAAGACCGTCCCGTCATCGGCGGGCGGGTAATCCGCACAGTGCGTGCGGAGGGCATCTGCGACGACCTGGGGCAGCGGCACCGTACGGCGGGACCGGGGCGTCTTGGGTTCCGTTCGCACCTTGGACTGCGGCGCGAACTGCCATTCGATCCGGACCAGGCGTGCGGTGAAATCGATGTCCTCAACGCGTAGCGCGAGCAGCTCTCCGAGACGCAGCCCCAAGCCAGCCTGTGTGATGACCATGGCCCGGTTGCGGGCGGGCATCGCGTCCGCGAGCGCGCGCACCTGGTCAACGGTGAGCGGCACAATCCGCTTGCGGTGCGCTGACGGCAGGCTGACCCGGACCACGGGGGAGCGGCCCACGAGCCGATCGAGGACCGCCGCCGCGTAGATCGAGCGCAGCAGACCGACGAGGTTGCGCAGAGTCGACGGAGCCAGCACCTTCGCCCGGTCGGCCGCCCACGCCTGTACCTCGGAGGGCACGACCGCCGCCAGGCGTCGAGAACCCAGCGGCGTTGCGGCAAGGTGCGTCTCGATCAGACTGGCGACACGCCGAGCGGTGGTGGGACGGTGCGCGCGGCCAGCGGCCCAACGACGGGCGTACTCGACGACCGTCGTCTTGTCGGACGGGTCGACGTACTGGCCGCGCAAGATGTCGGCTTCCACCTGGGCGAGGAAACGGTCAGCATCGACCTTGCGGGTGAACGACCGCTTGCGCTGCCGTCGGGCGTCATCGCGCCACCGGGCCAGGTAGGTCACCTTGCCGTCACGGACCCGCTTCTCAACGCTTCCCATCAGGCCGCCTGCCCGGTCAGCCAGGACCGCACATCAGCCGGGTCGTACCGTAGGTGACGGCCGACCTTGAACGCGCGAGGGCCGGTACGCCGATACCGCCACTGGTAGAGCGTGCCGACCGGTACCCGTAGGAAGGCTGACACCTCCTCGATTGACCACAGCTCCTCGGTGGCTGCGTCTCGTCTAGCCAAGGTTGTTCCTCCTTCTCATCTGCTACGCGGCCAGGACCAGGCCGTCTGGGTTCGTGCCAGATTCGTGGGCGAGTTCTTCGCGTCCGGCGCTGTTTCGCTCGCGGGCCATTGCGGCGGCGGTGGCGGCGAGGAGGGCGTCTCCGGTGGTGTGCCAGCCGACGCCGGCGAAGGTGAGGGTGCCGACGATCAGGGTCGTGTCGTCGTCGTGGTGGTCGACGGCGCGCAGCGTGCCGGGGTGTTCGTCGGCCTGGTCGTGATGCTCGTGCCGCCGGTAGCTGACGCGGGTGTCGCGCAGCAGTTGGAAGGTGACCGAGTAGCGGCGGCCTTTGGTGAGGAAGTGGCCGCCGAAGCCGAGCATGTGAGCCCATCGGCGTAGCCGGGCGTACGGGTTGCCGGTGGCGGGTTTTGCCGGTTCGGTGTCAAGGGCGGCTTGACGTTCGGCGACGCAGACGGGGCAGGCGGCGTAGCGGGTGTGGGTGCCGCAGTCGGGGCACTCCCACGCGGGTATGAAGCCGGGTCGGGGTCGAGGGTCGCGGGGCCGCTCGGCTAGCGGTACGGGTGTGTGGGTGGGTCGGCCGATGCGCCAGCAGGCGTCGATGAGGCGGGCGGTGTGGTCGCCGTCGGGGTCGGCGTAGTCGCCGATCGAATCGGCGGTGAGGCGGGTGGAGGTGTGCCCGGTGGCCTCGGTGCTTTTGGTGGCGTATTTGGCAAGGTAGCCGGCGACCATGCCATCGGTGACCTCACCGGCACCATCGGTGGTGATCGGCCTGACGTCGACCTGTTCGCCCCACGAGATCGGCCAGCCCTCGGGCCGGTCGGGATGGGGCGGGGTGTGGAAGGCGATCTGTGCGGCGGCGTGGCGGAGCGCGTCGACGAGGTCGGTGGTGGTGAAGCCGGGCGGGGGTGGGATGACGGCGGCCGGGTCGGTGGGGTGGATGCCGTCGAGTCGGGCGATGGCGTGGAAGTGGACCGCTCCCCGCGCCTGGAGTTCGGCGACCTTGCCGGGCGAGAGTCGGACCGGGGGAACCTTGCGGATGGTGCCGGAGGCGGTGACGACCTCGACGCGGGGAACACCTCGGCGGCGGGCGAGTTTGGCCAGCCATCGTTCCGCGGCTTGTTTGGTGCGGTGCCACAGTTCACCGGAGAACAAGTTGAACACGACCTGGTGGTCGTGGTCGTAGCAGTCCAGGCACAGCGGCTGGCCGAGCACCGCGTCACCGGGTTCGTGCCTGGCCCAGCAGACGGCCGGCTGTCCGTGCTCGCATAGGCCGGCGTCGCGGCGGGCGTGGCAGGGTTCGGCCCGGCAGTCACAACGACGGCGGTTGCCGCAGGTGTGTTTGCGGATCACGCGGCTGTGGACGGTGCCGAAGGAGGGTGCGGTGAAGGTGGCGAACACCGCCGGATGCTGCGCGACCGTCTCCGGCACGCCCTTGCCGCCGACGAGGCCCGCGCGCAGGAGTTGGAAGGCGTCGCGTTGGTAGGTGTGAGCGCAGGACGGGCAGACGGTAGCGCGGCGGTTGCCGCAGGCGGTGTAGATAGCCGCGTCGGGCATTCTGTCGGTGTGCCGGGCATCGAGCACACGGCCCGTGGACTGCTCGACGGTGAGGAGTTGGCCGGCGAGACGGATCGGTCGGGTGCAGCCGGCGGCGGCCCGGACGTGTTCCAGCCAGCCGAAGTAGTCCGGACGGGTGGAGCGGATGAAGGCGGACCCGGCGGCGGTGTAGTCGTACACGGGGGTGGTGTCGGCGTTCGAGCCCACACCCCGGGCCGAAGCGCGGGGTGTGAGGTCCAGCGTCGACGCCATCAAGCCGCATCCCCGATGGTGTGGGGGCGGGTGGTGATGGTGCGTTCGCGCACGATGATTCGGCAGGTGCCGCACTGGCGCTTGGCCGGCTCGTGCCGGTGACAGGGAATGACGGCGGTGGTGTTGCCGCAGCGGATGGTGACCGGGGTGCGGCAGGGTCCGCCGGGGATGACGTCGATGACGGTCCGGCGGGTGTCGTAGGGGTGTGGCTTCGGGACTCCGGGGCAGGTGTGGGTGAGGTGTTCGATGTCGACGAGGTAGATGGTCATCGGGCACCACCGGTCAGGGTGGTCAGGAGTTGCCCGGCGACGGCCGGGGCGATGTCGAGTCGGTCGGCCAGCTCGTCGGCGGTGATGGGCCGTCCGGTGGCCTGTTCGTGCTGCACGGCCGAGAACCGGGCCATCGGCAGCAGATGAGCGGGGACGTCGACCGGTTCGACGGTCGGCGTGGTGACAGGCTCCGGAGCCGAGACCGGCTTGACTACCGGGTCGCCGGCCTGGGTGGGTTCGAGTGCGGTGATCGCGGCAGGTGCTTCGGTGCTGACCTGCTCGGCGGCCTGGACGTGGATAGGTTCGATCGGCTCTACCGGTGGCGCGTTGGTGCCCTTAGCGGGGGCGAGGACGAGTTTCACCAGGGCCATGAAGGCCAGGGCGGGGACGGCGGACAGGAGCCAGCCAGAGACGCCCGGCTTGGCGACCGCCAACTGTGCGGCCAGAGACAGGCTCGCGGCGGCGACCAGGAGGAACAGCGGATAGCCGATCGGAGCACCGGCCCGGCGACGACGCCGGATGGTCAGCAGGCAGGCGATGGGGACGAGTTCGGAGATGACGGCGTTGGCCCAGCCGAACCACTCGCCCGTTCCGGCCGGGGAGTTGGCCAGAGTCCAGTCTTTGACGTGGGTGAAGGAGGCGGCACCGGCGAATCCGGCGACGACGAGGAGGATGAGGACCAGGACGACACCTTCGATGCGGGTGCCGGTGGTGGTGGGTTGAGGGTTCATCGGACACCGCCCATGTAGGCCATGGCGACGCCGATGAGCAGGATGACGGCGAAGGTGATCAGGACGCCCATCAGGAGTCTCCTTCGTGGCAGTCGAAGCAGCAGCCGTAGCGGCGACGGATGTAGTAGGGCTTGACCTGGGCGCAGTAGCGGCAGGTCCGCCGAGCAGTCAGCGCCTTCGCAATGGCCTCCCGTTGTGCGGGGGTGGCGGTGCGCTTGGGTTTGGCGCAGTCGAGGCGGTAGAGGTAGGCGACCCGCTTGCCGCGTCGCCAGAGGATCTGGGCGACCGGGTCATGACCACCGGGCCGCAGGCCGGCGGCACGGAGCTGACGGCGAGTGGCCAGGCCGGTGGGGGCCATCCGGTAGGGGAAGGTGGGGAACCCGTAGCGGGTGCCGAGCGGGTCGTAGAAGCGGACCCGCAGCCCGATGTGGTCAGCGAAGTCGGTCATGGCCGATCACCCCAGCGTTGCTGGGCGGCTTGTCGGGAGATGCCGAGGCGGGAGCCGATCTCGGCCCATGAGTAGCCGAAGGCGCGGAGACCGATCACGGCGTCGGTGATGGCCTGGTCGATGGCTGCCGACAGGGCGGTCAAGTCACGGAGGGCTTCCACATCCCCTGTTGCGACGCGGCGGCCGTGAGCGCGAATAATGCGCCGGGCGAAGCCTGCGAACTCGGTGTTCTCGACGACTTCCCGCCGCCTCTGTCGCGGAGCGACAGGTGTCAAGGACTTCTTGACGGTGCTCACCGGTTCTCACCTCCCGTGGTGTGGAGGCAGTCCCATTCGTCGGCGGCCGTCTCAAGGGCGGTGATGACCTGCTCGGCGGTGCGGCCGGGGTCGTCGTTCCACGAGTACGGGGAGGTGTGTTCGTCGATGAGGTAGCCGTCCTCGTCGATGAGGAACAGCGGTTCGGCGGTGTCGAGGTAGTCGACGAACACGCCGAGCGCGGCGAGGTAGTCGCCCTGGACGTCGGGGGCGAGTTGGGAGAAGTGCTCGACGCGGTGGCCGGCGGCGGCGATGGCGATGGCCCCGGCGGCGCAGGCCGGCGGCGTCAGGATGTTGGTGGTGGCGTAGTAGGTGCCCTGGTGCCAGCCGTGCCGGCGTAGGTAGAGGGCAGCCATCCGCAGCAGATCGGCCGGGGTGACCGGCGCGAGGGTGGGCGGTTGGTGGGTAGCCTTCATGGCAGCCACGTCCTTTCAGAAGGGCTTGGTGGAGGTCGGCAGGACCAGATCTGCTGGCAGGCGAATCACTGGTCCTGTCGACCGGCTAGTGGTTGCGCAGCCGCAGGTAGCGGCGGTGGCGGGTGTCGTCACCACCCATGGCGTGTGGGGCGGAGACGTAGACGAGCCGGCCCGTGGCGCGGGCGGCGTGGATCATCACGGCCAGGTCTTCCGGGGTGCCGACGACCCAGATTTCGGTGTATTGGTTGGCCCGCTGGTTGCTGGCCTTGGCGTAGGCGCGTTCGCGGGTGGTCATGCCGCTTTCCCCATGTCGACCTGGGTGAGGTCGGGGACGAGGGTCGGTAACCGGCGTGGCCGGCGGATCCAGGCGGCGTAGTCCGCGATCCCGGCGATCTGCGCATCGGTCAGGTAGGCGACCTTGATACGACGCGGGACACCGCCCTCGGCGATGAGGTATGCGGCGCCCTGATTGGTGGGGGCGATGTCGGTGGCGGAGTAGCCCTGCTCGGCCCATCCGTGGCCGAGGACGATGTTGGAGCTGTTGGGGGTGGTGCAGCGGAACGCGGCCCGGTAGCCGAACAGGTCCCGCAGGCTGGTGGGGATGATGTCGAAGGATGGCCGCTGGGTGGCGGCCACGACGGGGATGCCGGCGGCACGGCCTCGGGCGACCAGGTCCCGCAGGAGAGCGACGAACTCTTCTTGTTCCTGCTTGGCTCCG
Source organism: Micromonospora sp. DT229 (assembly GCF_049844505.1). NCBI lineage: Bacteria > Bacillati > Actinomycetota > Actinomycetes > Micromonosporales > Micromonosporaceae > Micromonospora > Micromonospora sp. DT229. The sequence continues at coordinate 73,885 of NZ_JBNCLD010000005.1, forward strand.
ACGGTGGCGGAGTAGAAGGCGATTTCGTCGACCAGGACCGTGATCACGGACAGGCGGTCGGCGGCGGTGAGCTTGCGGCGGTTGTGGGCGCGTAGCCAGGCGTAGCGGTTGTTCATCACGACCTGGAGCCGCCGCAGGACGTCGAGGGCGGCGGGCATGTCGGGACCGATGAACGCGTCAGCGGAGTCTTCCCATTGCCCCAGTTCGACGAGCTTGCCGTCGAGGAGGACGAGGCGGGAGTCGACGGAGAGGGCGGCGTGTGCGGCGATGGCGTTGAGGAGGCCGGATTTACCTCCGCCGGGTTCACCGCCGGCGAGGAGGTTGCGGTAGGCGAGGGTGATGTAGACGGGCTGGCCGAACTCGTCGATGCCGATGAAGATCGGGTCGAACATCGACAGACCAGGCCCCACCGGAACCCCCGCAGAAGGGGAGGCGGTAGCGGTAGCCATGAGATGCCCTCCTTGGGCAATTGGTGGGCGCGAGAAGCCACACGAATGAGCCGTGACGGCTCCTCGCGTCCTGGTGGGAAGAGGTCAGATCCAGTCGGAAACGTCGTCCTCGGCGGTGGAGGACGTTGCCGCGGGCTTGCTGCCGTTGGCCGAACTGGTGGTGGCCGGCTTTCGGTCGGCCGTGCTGCCCTGCTTGGGCAGGGTGATGGTGGGTGCCTGCACGTCGGGCAGGTCCAGAGCGGTCGGCACCACCGGGGGTGCCTGCTCGACGGTGGGGGTGTCCGGGTCGATCACGTCGACCAGCGGCGAGGCCACGTTGGCGTTCAGCACCTCGCGGCGTTTGATGTCGAACCGCACGTAGGCGGAGTTGCCGTCCGATGCCCGTTCGATGAGCACGGTGGAGGCGTGGCAGGTCACAGCGATCTTGTCGAGCCGTGATTCGAGGTCCTTGACCGACAGGCCAGGGCGCAGGTAGACCCAGACTCGTTCACCGACCGGGGTCGGAATGGCCCACAGGATCAGCGGCAGTGAACCGGACTGGTTGGCGATGATGAACTGCGCGAAGCACACCCGCAGTCGATGCCTCACCACGAGGCACCATCCCCACGCCACCACACGGCGGCGGATCACCGGGACGCCAGCCGGGACACCCACGACCAGGGCGACAACGAGCAGCGTCACCAGAGTCGGAGTGTGGGAGGCGAGCTGCACCCAGCCGGTCAGCAGAACGACCGCGAGGATGATTTCCGGGGTCCACCACCACAGCAGCCGGATCACCGGCCAGATGCGGACCAGCACCCACACGATGCCGCCCAGGGGAACGCCGACAATGATGCCGACGAACAGGGCAAGGATCGGGTGCATGTAGGAGGAGGCGACCACGGCCGCCAAGATGCCGGCGATGACCGCCGTCAGGACGAACGCCATGCGGGCGTTACGGGCCCAGGACCGGTGGACACGGGCCTCGATGACCGTCACCGTTCCGGTTGACTTCCCGCCGAAGGGGCGGCGAGGGCTAGACTTGGACATGACACGTCCTCCCAAGTAATTGGGGTGGATGGGTTGGAGAGCCCGGGGTCGGCAGGTTGCGAGCCAGTACCGGCCCCGTGCTCGATTTCCAGAGGCGCTGACCAGAAGGTCAGATGCAGGCGATGAACAGGGACGACACCCACAGGCACGCGGCGTGTAGGGACTGATCGGCCAGGTACATCCCGCAGATCGGGGCCTGACGGTCCGCGAAATCGCTACTGCCGGTGTGGGTCAGCAGCCACCGCACCGGCCAACGCCGGTCGAGAACCGCGTGACTGATCGCGGAGAAACCCAGCCCAGCGGCCAAGCCGAGGGCAGTGACGGGCAACTCCAACGCGACGATGGTGACGGCCAACATGACCACCACCACGAGGTGATAGGCCACGACGTGGCCCAGCAGGTGACGCCAGCCGTGCCAGCCCGGCGCGGCCTTGTGCGCGGCCTGCTTGTCCGACTGGCCGAACACGTGATCGGCCACCTGATGACCGGCGTAGAACGTCGCCGCGACGACGGCGAACACGACAGCGGAAATGAGCACGACAACCACTCCCCACGACAAAGGGGCGGACGGGTTGGAAGGGCAGGCGGGGTCGGCAGGTATGCGAGCCAGTACCGACCCCGCGCCTCATAGGGTTGTGACCACCTGACGTGGCCACCGGCCGGAAACGTGCGAGCCAGAACCGTTTCCGGACGTCATGGAACAGATCAGCGGACCATCAGACCGCTACACGCGCAGATGCGCGAGGAGACACCGCAGGCTTCACACAGCACGCTGTGCGAAGGACTTACTTGGCCGAGGAACCAGCCTTCGGCTTCAGCGAGATCGCACGAAACGCCACGCCGTTACGCCCGTTGGTCGCCCACGGGATGGCCTCCAACTGCTCGACCTCGATGAGCTGCCCCACCATCACACTCGGCTTCTCACCCGCCGTGGTGATGGTGATGACCTCACCGCCGTTCTCGTCGAGAACGAAGACCTGGGTGGACCACATGAGCCGGCCCGTTCCCTTCTCCGACCGCTGATTGCCGTTCTGGTCGTTCTTCGGCTCCGGGTCCTTCGACACCGTCACCTGCTTCGCCTTGGTGTCCACGTACAGCTTCACGCGATACCTCCAGGGTTCTTGAGCGCGTCCCCTATGGACGACTGCCCGATGCATCGACGCTAACAGTTGGTTGGATAGCAAAGCAACTGTTAGCTATGCACTATCTGAACTGGCGTGGCTAGCGGTCAGGGGCAAGCCCGTCTGTTAGGCAACTGGTAGCATCTGGTAGGTAGTCACCCACGCCTGAGGATGCCCATGTCATCACCCCGGCCCCGGTTGACCCGGGGTGAGTCCAAGCAGCAGCAGATCGCCCGGCACATCCGCAACGAGATCGCGGCAGGGGTCCGCCGAGACGGTGACGTGCTTCCGTCAAGCCGCGAGATGGCCGCCGAATGGGACACCAGCGGATTCACCATCACTGGCGCGATGAAGATCCTTGAGGCAGAAGGATTCATCGAAAGCAAGTCCCGCTCGAAGCGCGTCGTACGGGTGCCTAACCAGGAACGTCGTGGCCCGGTTCGTCTACCCAAGCCGCGTGTGGTGCTCATCGGCGGATATGCAGGCAGCGGCAAGACCGAGTTGGGCCGAATCCTGGCACGGGCTACCGGATGGCCCATGCTCGACAAGGACACCTTGACGCGTCCCATCGTCGAGGCAGCGCTAGAGATTCTCGGCCAGTCTCCGAACGATCGGGAGTCTGAGACCTACTTGAAGCTTGTCCGACCACGCGAGTACGAGGCACTGAACAGTGCGGCGGAAGAGAACGTGCAGTGCGGCAACAGCGTCATCGTTACCGCACCGTTCATCGCCGAGTTTCAGAACCCTCAGTGGCTGGAGCGAGCCCGAGCCAGGTTCGCGGATCTTGGAGCAAGCGTGAGCGTGGTGTGGGTGTACTGCGACCCGGACACCATGAACATGTACATCCGCAGGCGCGGAGCTGCCCGGGACACCGCGAAGCTTGCAGACTGGCCCGGCTACCTCAGCCGGATCGACATCGAAGCCCGCCCACTGACCGATCACGTTGTCATCAACAACTGCACGTCGGCTAGCCCGCTTCAGGACCAGGCGGAAGCGCTCGTGAAGTCGCTCATGGGGCTGGAACTCGACTGATGCGCGGCGTCATCCTCTATGGTCCGCCAGCATCAGGCAAGGACACCATCACCGAAGCGCTGCACCAGCTCGACAACAGCTACCAGCAGTTCGAGCGGCTAAAAGTTGGCAGCGGTCGAACGGCCGGCTATCGCATGAGCACCGATCAACACCTGGCAGCGCTCCGGGCCGCAGGTGACGTGCTCTGGGAGAACCGGCGGTACCGCTCTACCTACGTCGTCGATGCGCCAGCTCTGCGTCAGCACCTTGGGCAAGGAGTCCCCGTGCTGCACCTCGGCCAGGTCGACGCCGTCGACGCCGTCCGGAAGGCGCTCCCAGCGGTCCGATGGACCGTAGTTGCTCTCACCTGTCCCCGCGATCTGGCAGTGCAGCGCATAACCGCCCGTCAGACCGGCGACACGGCTGAACGCCTCAGCGCTTGGGACGCCACTGAGCCACTCACGACCGCCGACATTGTCGTTGACACGTCCGTGGTCCAGCCCGATGAGGCTGCCACGCTGATCGACCGCGCCAGCAGGCACGCGGCGGCGTTAGGGCAGTAGCCGGCCGGCTGCCCGGCGAAGTGGTTCAAACTTTCTGTACGTCTTCAAGGCGGCCCTGAACGGGCCGCACGCGCCGCCGCCTGGGCGCGCGTCCGTCGCTCCGCTGTCGCTCCGACTCCGGCCACGCAACACGCCCAGCGGCTGGCGCGGAGAGCGGAAAGCCCATGGGCCGCGGCAGACGGGACGGGTCCAGGAGTGGTGGAGGTTCGTCGCCGGCAGCCGGCCGCGCCGCGCCCGAGCGACGCGGCGCAGGGGAAGGGCACGCCGGGCCCGTGCAGGCGGGTCGCGGCGCGTGGACCGGTCGCGGTTACTGCGCCTCCGGCGGGGGCGCAACGACTCCAGGATGGCCGGGGCTCCGTCCGCGCGTCGCGGTCCGTGGGTGGTTGCGCAGGGCCATCCCGCCAGACGACGACCCGGGCGAGCCGAGCAGACCACCGCCCGACCCGCCAGCGCCCGTACGTGCGTCAAGGTCCGCTTGACGTGGCGGGCCGGGCGGCGGCCCGCTCCCCAGACGGGCGGGTCGGCGGCAGACGGGATGGCAACCCGCTTTGCGAGCGGGGGTTTGCATCCCCGCCCGCTTCATCGGCATTCCTAAGGAGTTCCGCGATTAACTCCTCTTCGTTGGGCAACCCACGACGAGCCAGGATCGCCCTGTATGCGTCGATGAGCAACGCCCAAGATGAAGACCATTTCTCTCGATTTTGCTCGGTATCATCTCGAAGGCTTCCACCATGAGCAATCTTCGATCGAACGTTATACGCCTTTTTGGCCTCATTGAAATACGTGAGGCGACTCTTGGCCGCTCCTTGAAGTTGCGCCAGGTAAAGAGCAAGCCTAAAAGATACCTCGCTCTGAACTTTTGGGAAGAGCGATTCGAGACCTGTCCACATTTGAAGGATTCCCTGACCAATATTGGTTGTTTGCGGAACGGAAAGGATCGTGTCTTCCAGCACGTGCAACACGGGCTGGTGCTTCACCAGGTCGCGCCACAGCTCAGCCTCGCTGGTTGCTTCCGCAAGAAGTTCCGCCGACACACGACGGGTGGCACCTAGTGCGGCCCGCCCTCCGCTGCTTGTAGCGGCAGGCCAGATCTCAACAACCTCCTCCTTCGAGGCAATCCGCTTTGCGCGCTCGTGGCGCGGGTCATTTTCGTCGCGTGCCGCCCCGCTGATATTGGAGAAGTCGTTGATACTGTGCGTCGACACCATCGGCACCCCGAACGGTGCTACACCCGAAGCAAGCAAGGCAACAGTAATAGAGCGGAAGCTTTGGACCGCCGCATCCGCCGTATCTGCCTCTACCCGGAACTCTAAATTGCAACTATGCGCGTAGGAGTCGGCTAGTTGATAAGGCACGTGCATCTTGTGCTGAGAAGCCAGCAAAGCCCAATCGAATATCGCCACGCCCCATGCTCGGGGAATGAGATGACACGACTCTGCCCCTCCCGCTTCGCCATCGGGGACGAGGCCAAGCGCCATGATGTAGAACGACGGCATGTCTACAGCCTGGCGGCACCGCGTGGTTGAGCGCATCAGCAATACGGATGGCGGCAACAGTAGACCGCACCTCACGGCAGCCGGCGCGTGCCCGACGCGTGCCCGTTCAGGGAGCCAGCAGGGGTCAACAACGGAGCATTGAGCGGACCCGCTCGGCACAGAGAGCTACCGCTGCCCCTGGTCAACCGCCCTGTCTGGGAGACCAAGGGTGCAGATCAATGCACCTTCCAAACTGACGGCGCGGAGCATCGGCAAGCTTGAGGGCAGACCTTAACGGGCGAAGCGTGAAACCATGCCCACCGTGACTCGGAGCCGTCTCGCCCTGATGACTGGTGGCTTCCTGGTGATCGCGGCGACCGTGGTTGGGTGCTGCGCCCCCTTCGTCCTGCAACCGCAACCTCCTTGGGAGGATGTCGTCGCTCAACAGGCGGCCTGGAACAGGGTCATGCGGTGGCTTGTCGTGGTCGCTAGCGGCCTCTTGCTCGGTGCGTTTCCGTTCCTGGCTTACGGTCTCGTTCGATGGCGGATGGAGCGTCGTGTGTCGCGGGCACAGGCAGCCGCACGGAGTGCCAGATCCGTGCCAGGTCGATAGGTCGCCGTGGGGGACTGGCGGGGAAAGTGACCGCTCGGCCGCAGGTCACGACCACCGCAGGCCCGGGCGATTCGAGAGATCCCCCTGGCAGTGTGGGGCACACAGGGGGCACAAGACACCGTGAAACGCTGGCAACCAGCCATCAACGATGGCAACCTGAGACGCCGTGCGAGCAGGCGTGGTGCGCTGTTCCCGCTGGTGGCAGGGCAGCGGCTCTAAGTTCCGCTTCAACGTCTGATTGCGGTCGTTCGCCCAGGTCGGCAGGTCGATCCGACGTTGCGGGACACAGTTGTGCCCCCGGTCATGGACCGGGGGCACAACCGTTCATCGTTGCTGCGGTGAATCAGCGACCAAGCGGTGAATTGTCGTCAGACGGGGTCCACCGGTCGCCCGGTCGAGAAGGGCCCTATGCCGGGTGGACGTGGGCGAGGCTCCAACTGAGCCCGAGGTTGAGCCAGAAGCTGGTGCTCCCGTCGAACGAGTACCCGTGATCGATCCGGCCGTCTCCGTTGAGGTCCACCCAGCCGTGTGAGACGGTGAGAAGCAGCTGGTGGCGGTCCCGGTGGGAGTAGGTGGCACCGAAGCCGTCCCCGGTCGACACCGTGCAGCCACTGAAGTCGTTGGTCTGTCGGCAGTAGTCGGCACGGCCGTCACCATTGAAGTCGGCCCATTTCGCAGTATCCGTGTATCCGGCGTCCAGGTAGGGCGACGTGTAGGTTGCCCCGAAGTTGTTGCCGGTGGAGACGGTGCACTGGAGCTGCCGCTGCCCCGCGAGCAGGCCGATGACCCGGCAGTAGTCGGCGCGTCCGTCGCCGTTGAAGTCGACCCAGACGCGGCTGTCGTCCCACCCACCGTCCAGGTTTCCAGAGGTGAAGGTGCTGCCGAACCCGGTACCCGTGGACAGGGTGCACTGGAGCTTGCTTTTGTCCACGACCCGACAGTAGTCCGCCCGGCCGTCCCCGTTGATGTCCGTCCAGCCTCGACCGGCGTCCCAGCCCGCCTCGAGGTTGCCCGAGGTGTAGGTGGCGCCGAAGCCCGTCCCCGTGGAGACAGTGCACTGGACCTTCTGGCTCCAGGACCCGATCACCCGGCAGTAGTCGGCCCGTCCGTCGCCGTTGAAGTCGATCCAGGCCTGACCGGCGGTCCAGCCGGGATCGACCGACCCCGAGGTGTACGTCGTGCCGAATGACGTGCCGGCCGAGACGGTGCAGGAGAGACGTCCGCCGGCGACCCGGCAGTGGTCGGCCCGTCCGTCGCCGTTGAAGTCGACCCAGGCCTTCCCTTGGCTGCCCTGGTCCGTGTTTGTCAATCTGATCACTTGACCGAGCCTGTCGCCGTTGGAGAGCGAACACCGCAGTTCCGTATTCCCGTATTGCGTACAGAAATCGGCCCGGCCGTCGCCGTTGAAGTCGACCCAGCCCCGGCCGCCCTGCACGCCCTCGAAGCCGCCTACGGCGGCGTGCGCGGCGGTTGACGGTGCAACGGCCACGGCACCGGTGAGGAGCGCGACGGTGAGCAGTACCCGAGCCCCCCATCTGCTGAGGTTTCGCCTGTACGACATGGTGGATGACTCACTCTCTCTGGTGGATGTGGGTCTCCGCTTCCCAATGGAGCCCGGGCTGATGGTGACCCGGGACGTCGTACCTGCGCCTGAGTAAGCGGTACTCAGATCTGTGTCGTACAGGCGACACTGCGGCCCGCTGGATCCGGTTCGTCAGCGCAGCCCTGGCCCTCCTGCTGCTCACCGTCGGCCGCTGCGTCGTGTTCCGCCAGCAGCCAGGATCAGCCCTTGCTGAGGGCGTCGTCGACGCCGGTCTCGCGGCGGCCGAGGTGTACCGGGTCGCGGCCGGAGAGCACGTCCAGCGCGGCCTTCACGCTGGCGCCGTACTCCCGGGTGGAGCTGATCCGCCAGGTGCGGGCGTACTCCCGGGCGGTTTCGTCGCCGACCCCGACGGCGTCCACGCCGAGGTGGCGGCAGACCGTGACGGCGCGGGCCAGGTGGAACTGCTGGGTCACCACGGTGGCCCGCTCCACCCCGAAGATCCGCTTGGCCCGGGCGCAGGAGTCGTACGTGTCGAAGCCGGCGTGGTCCAGGATCACCTTGTCGGCCGGTACCCCGTTTTCTACCAGCCAGCGCTGCATCGCCTCGGGCTCGTTGTAGTCGGCGTTCATGTTGTCGCCGGAAACCAGGACGGCCCGGACCTTGCCGGTGGCGTACAACTCGCGGGCGATCTCCAGACGGGCGGTGAGGAAGGGCGCCGGGGTGCCGTCCGGCTGGACCCGGGTGCCCAGCACCAGGGCGACCGGGGTGTCGGGGACGGTCTGCGCGGTGTGCATCCGCCCTTCGGCGCCGGACCGGATCCAACTCACACTGGCCCAGCTCGCGGCGACCAGCAGCAGGGCACCGACCGCACCCGCGAGCACCGCCCGGCGCAGCCAGCGACCGCGACCGCTCTCCCGGATCCGACGCAGCCGGGCCAGCACAACGGTACGGATCGCCATGCTGATCATTGTCTCAGGCGGCATCATGCGGGGCGGTGCGTCGATGCGACCCCTGGTACTTTGGCCGCAGCGTCGCGTGTCGGTGGCAGACCGTGTCAGGCATGGAGGCGTCGGACCGAAGGATGTCGATGATGCTTATCGTCGTACCTTCGTCTCTCACCTGTGGGTGAGGGCGAGAAGACCAGGCTGGTGGCCTGGAGCAATGAGCTGCGCCGGGTGCACGACCGGCTGCGTGAGGCGCTGCGGCTGACCCAGGATGCCGTGGCCGACGGGGAGTCGGCGGAGTCGGCTACCCGCGATCTGCTGCTGTTCTGTCACGGGTTCTGTGCCGCTCTGACCGCCCATCACGAGGGCGAGGACCGCGACCTGTTCCCCGCCATCGCCGAACGGCACCCCGAGCTGCGGGACACGCTGTACTACTTGCGGCAGGACCATTCGATGATCGCGCACCTGCTGACCGGGCTCCAGGCCGCCGTGGCCCGGGCTGCCCCGCCCGCCGAGCTGGATCGGCATCTGGAGGGGCTGGCGGCCATCATGGAGTCCCACTTCCGCTACGAGGAGCGCCAGCTACTCACCGTGCTGGACACCCTGGCCCTGACCGCCGACCCGGAGACCGTGCTGGGGCCACTGTGAGCTGGTGCATCACTCAGGCTTTGTCGCTGCGTCGGCCGAGTGCGCGTCCGGCGAACCGGCTGGACAACAGGCCCGTGACCCATCGCGGGCCGCCCATTGCCTGGGTAAATGGCAGGCGGCGTGGATCTTCGCTGGGTCATACTGGTGCCCATGAAGCTTGCCGAGGCTCTTGCGCTGCGCGCGGATGCGGCGCGTCGCGCCGAACAACTCCGTGCCCGCATCGTCGCCAGCGCTCGATACCAGGAGGGCGAGACGCCTGCCGAGGACGCCGCGGCTCTCCTCACCGAGGCGGGGGAGGTGCTCGGCGAACTGGAGTCGTTGATGCGGCGGATCAACCGCACCAACGCCGCCACCCCGGTCGAGGGTGGCACCCTGACCGACGCGCTGGCCCGCCGCGACGTGCTTCGCCTGCAGCACCGCATGGTCACCTCCGCCGCCGACGCCGCTGCCGGTGAGGGCCAGCGAGGGTTCCGTCAGTTGCGGTCCGAGTTGAAGATGATCCCGGCACTCCCGGTGGCGCAACTGCGCAGCCAGGCCGACGACCTCGCCCGGCAACTCCGCGAGGTCGACACCCTGATTCAGCGGACGAACTGGGAGGTCGACCTGCTGGACTGAAGAGGTTGCGGAGCAGGTAGCCGACGTGGAGGCGTGCACGAACCCGAGAGCCGGCGGGTAATCCGGTTCACTCCTGGTGCGCCGAGGGCAGGCGCAGGGGTTCGACTCCCCGGCACACATCGCATGCCCAGCACAGCACACAGGTGACGGCGCACAGGGCACGGCACACTACCGGGTGCAGATCCACGACGGCGAGGGTGGGACAGGGGCTTTCCGCAACGCTCGTTCGCTACGACCTTCAATGCCCGCACTGCTGACGGGCCTACCCGAGCAACGCCGCCACCGCGGCCAGGGTGGCCAGGGACAGCGTCGTGGTCACCACCACCGCCCGATTGGCCACCGCCTCACCGACGCCGTACTCCTGGCCGAAAATGTAGGTGTTCTGCGCGGTCGGCAGACCAGCGCACACCACCACGGCGAGCAACTGCGGCGCGGACAGATCCAAGGCCAGCCCGGCCGCGTACGCGATGACCGGCTGCGCGACGACCTTCAACGCGGTTATCACGGCCAGTTCGGTCGGCCTGACCGGCTCGGCCCGCGTCGGTGCCGTTGCGTGCAGCGACGCGCCGAGCGCGACCAGGGCGGTCGGCACCGCGGCGCCCGCCAGCAGGGTTAGCGGCGCCTCGGCCGCCGACGGCAGACGCAGGCCGGCAGCCGAGCAGGCGACACCGAGCAGCGACGCCAGGATCACCGGATTGCGTACCGGCAGGGAGGCGATACGGCGGACCCGTACCCGCCCGGCCGGGTCGCTGTGCCGGTCCAGGGCCACCAGGATCACCGGGGTCACCACCAGCGTCTGCAACAGCACCACCTCCGCCAGGAACGACACGTCCCCGAGAACCTGCGTGACGATCGGAATGCCGAGGTTCGCCGAGTTGACGTACCCGGCGGCCATGCCCCAGATCGGCCGTTCGCCGGGCGTGCGACCGAACAACCGGCTGACCCCGACCCACCCGAACCCGACGACCGCAGCGGTACTCACCGCGAAGGCGAGCAGCGAGCGGCCGGCGAACCCGGACAGCGGCATCCGGGACAGGGCCAGGAACAGGGCGGACGGCATCGCAAGATGGAACACGAACCGGCCGAGCACCGACGCCGCCGCCTCGCCCAGCAAACCCCAACGACAGGCCGCGTAGCCGACCGCAGTGAGAATCCAGATCGGTACGAACGCCGCCACCAAGCTCATCCGGCCGTCACCGGCGGACTTTGGCGTCGTGCCGGCTCAAGGACTGGCGGGCGTACGAGTCGAGAATCGCCGCCTGGACGAAGAGGTCATTGACCTGCCGGGTGCCGTGACCCTCCATCGCCCTCGGATTCATCGAGGCGTCCGAACGAGCGATCGTTCGACTGTGCTTTGGGTGGGCCGGCGACAGTCGGTGTGTCGTAACAACTGAGTGCGTGGCGATCTGTCGGTGCTGGACGGCTCGTGTCATGAAGAGCCTAGCTACAGGCAGCTGAGCGCTACCTCGTCAGCCGGGAATGTCTGCACGGTCCCGTCCGGCGAGCGGACCTCAAGGATTGGCACTCCCTCGGCTGTATCCATTTGTCGACGTTCGTTGCTGTTCGGCGTCCTGGCAGAAATAGTGCTTCCCGGCAGGATCTCGACCAGCCGTTGTTTGGGACGTGGTCGCACCCGGGTGGGTTGGCCACGGCTGCTGGTGACCAAGCCTTCAGATCGCAGAACCGAGATGGCCTTCCGCACGGCGACTCTGCCGAGTCCGTACTCCTGGCTCAGCCGCGCCTCGCTCGGCAGTGGTGCACCGGAAGGTAGTTCGTCGGACTCGATTCGATCGCGGAGCAGATCAGCCAGCTGCATGTAGAGCGGCGTGTGTGATCGGTGATCGATGCTCATGCAGGTCAACCCTTTGTGGGACGAGTGAGCTCGACTTCGTCGCCGGGAAGAACCTCAGTTTCGCCCTCGGCGTCGCGGATTTCCAGTACCGGCACGCCTTCGTCAAGTCCGAGATTGTGGCGTTCCGTTCGGGTCGGCATCCGAGCGATCGCCGAACTGCCTGCGGCAAGCTCGATCGTGCTGCGTTTGACGCTATCTCGTACGTAGCTGCCGTGCCCGCGCTGAGTACGAACCAGTCCCTCGGAACGCAGGAGCGAGACGGCCATTCGGATTGCTTCCCGGCCAATCCCATACTCCTGGGTCATCCGCGTCTCGCTCGGAAGTGCACTCCCAGGCCTTAGCTGGCCCGACTCGATCTGGTTCCGAAAGAAGGCGGCGAGCTGCATGTAGAGCGGCGTGTGCGAGCGGTGATCGATAGCCATGCCCCGCATCAGCACTTTCTCGCGTCAACGAGCTCGACCGCGCTCACACAACTCCCCCGGGGCAATGCGAACCGTGTGCACACGATGTGTGCTTGTCCCAAGCACCTTACGCGATCGTGATGGTGCTTGATGTCCCGTGAACTCCCATGGCGGGGGTGAAGCAGCACTACGGGAAGGTCAGCTCCACCTCGTCGCCCGGGAAGCTTTCCGTGCTGCCGTCCGGGTAGCGCACCTCAAGGACGGGGACGCCCTCGTCCAGGTCAAACGACCTCCGCTCCGCACCGCTCGGCATCCGGGCGACCACGGCGGCACCTGCCGGAAGCTGGACCGTTCTGCGCTGGGGAGTCTCCCGGACCCGGGTGCCGAACGGGCGGCTCGTGGTGACGAGTCCCTCCGAGCGAAGCAAGGAGATGGCCATCCGTACAGCGTCGCGTCCGATCCCGTGCTCCTGACTCAACCGGGCCTCGCTGCCGATGCTCGATCCGGGAGCCAGGGCACCGGTCTCGATCTGCTCGCGGATCAGGTCTGCGAGCTGGACGTACACCGGCGTGTGGGAGCGCGGATCGATCGTCATGAAGCAAGCCTTGTGCCGCCATAGGAACGACCCGACACGGCTATATAGCCATGATGCATTGTTGGATTGTCGCCACATTGCTATGGTCGGTTGTGCGCTCGATGTGGGAGGCGGGAACACGAGGTGCCTCACTCCCGAGCGTGACGTTGAGCTGCTCTGTCGCCGTACTGCCGGTGGGCTGCGGTGGCAGGGCCGTGGGCACCCGCCTGCCGGGGTTGGCGGGTGCCCACTTCCAGGAAGATCCACAACGGGAGGGGTAGGGCGTGGGAATCCTCCGGCGTATCGGACGGTGGGTGTGGGCCGGTCGGGGCGAGTCGGTTCGGCAGACGCACGAGCCGGGCTACTACCGGTCGGCGGCGTACTCACCGTTGCGGCCGTGGCAGGTGCGGGGTCGGCAGTTCCGGTCCACCCGGCGCTGGCGGCGTGGGCTCGATCCGGAAGAGGTACGTGAGTTCCTGGATCAGGTGGCCGACGACCTGGCCAGCGTCTACTCCGCCCTCGGCGTCAGCAGGCAGGAGGCCGACCGGATCAAGGATGCGTTGCGCTGCTGGCAGTCCGAGCAGGCCGAGCGGGCCCACGCGGGGCAGCGCTGATGGGTCAGCGGTACGTCATCCACCTGCCGGTGGTCGCCGGGGACCTGACCGCCGCCGTACGCCTGGGTCGAGTCGTGGCGCGGTGGGCGAGTCTGCTCGCCCAGACCGACCCGGGGGAGACCACCGTCTCGGCCGAGGACTCCCAGGGCGTACGCCATCGGGTCTTCTGTGATCTGCGGGTGGTCGGCGGTCGGCGGTGTGTGCTGCGCGCCGACCACGACGGGCCGTGTTCCCTGCGGCTGACCCGGTGACCGATCCGGTGGGTGGGGCCCGGTTCGGGCTGGGGGAGCGGCCTGGTCAGCTGATGTAGTGCAGGATCACGTTGTGCACGTGGTGGCTCTTCTGGTCGCCCCGGAACTCCACCTCGTAGGTGTGGGTGCCGACGTGGATGGCGATGGCGCCGGTGGAGAAGAACGAGCCACCCCAGGACTTGTTGCTGACCACGCTGACGCTGGTGACCTTCGAGTACGGGATGCTGGTGATCGCGTACCGCTTGCCGATGAACGAGCGGTCCTGGATGATCACCCGCCGGTCGGTCAGCCCGATGAACCCGGTGCCGGTGCCGACGGCGTCGTACACGGCGATGATTTGTTCGCCGTCGAGCAGGCCGCTCTGGATCTGCTGGAACTGTTCCTTGCGGTCGTACGTGGGGTTGGCCATGAGCCCCACGGTAGGCGGCCGACGCCAGTTCACCTCAGGTCAGCCGGTCCGTTTCCGGTCAGCCGGGCAGGCCCTCGCCCGGTTCGGCCACGGCCCGGTACGCGTCCTCGATGCGAGCGGCCAACAGGACCTCACCCTCAGTGAGGGGACAGTTGCCGTGACCGACCCGGATCTGGGTGGTGTGGTCGGCGCGGCGGCTGATCTCCGGCCGGATATGAAGGGCGTCCGCGACAACCTTGACTCGCTCCGTCAATGCGGCATGCTGACTGTCGTCGATTACCAACGTACGCCGGATCTGTTCGCCCTCACGCGTCCACCCGTTCAGCAGGGTCAGGGCGTCGCTGAGGTAGTCGTGCTTCGTACGACCGCCGAACAGCGCACGCATCACCGCGCCTCCCAGGCTTCGTTGCCGGCTTGTGGCCAAATCGTCGCCGCCCCGTGTCATTGTCGGTGTCCCTAGTCTTACGTTGCATGCAGGGTGTGTCCACGCCCACACTTCCGGGGATTCCTGGCCTGACGGACGACCAAGCTACCCAAACCGCCGATTGATCTGGCACGCTGGACGCCCGTGTGGACCGAACGGGCGAACGGTGACGGACAGGCTGCCCCACGAGAGCCGAAGGTGATCGTCGGGGCGGCGATCATCGATGGCGGCCGGGTGCTGGCCTGTGCGCGCTCCGCGCCACCAGAGGTGGCGGGCATGTGGGAGTTCCCCGGCGGCAAGGTGGAGCCAGGGGAGACCGAAACCGCAGCGCTCGTCCGCGAATGCGCCGAGGAACTAGGCGTACGGGTGGAGATCGGCGAGCGGGTAGGCCGCAACGTCCGGATGGCCCACGGCCGCAGCGTCCTCAAGGTGTACGCCGCCCGCCTGCTCCACGGCGACCGCCCCCAGGCCCTGGAACACTCCGAACTCCGCTGGCTCTCCGCCACCGAATTGGACACCGTCCCCTGGCTCCCCGCCGACACCCCCATAGTCGCCGCCCTCCACCCCCTCCTCCAATCCCCCTAACCCACCCCCCACCCCCCACCCCCCTCTCGCCCCCCTTTCCAGCCCCGTTGATCATGAGGTTGGCGGCAGTATTCGATCTCCACGGTGCCGCTAACCTCATGATCAACGGGGATCAATGGGGTGAGGGCGAGGGCGAGGTGCGTGGGGGGTTGGGGTGGGTTAGGGGGTGGAGAGGGCTTGGCGGACTGCCCAGGGGATGTAGGCCGGGTCGAGGGTGTCCTGCCAGGTGAAGCGGAGGACGGACCAGCCGGCGTTGACCAGGCGGTTCTGGCGGCGGCGGTCGGCGAAGATCGCCTCCGGGATGTCGTGCGCGCCTCGGCCGTCCGCCTCGGCGATCACTTTCCGCCTACGCCAGCCCAGATCCCCGATGCCGAGCAGGTAGCCGTCGTCATCGCGTACCTCCAGTTGCAGGGTCTCGGGTGGCACCCGACCGTCTACGCAACGCAGCCTGGCGCGGGTTTCCAGCGGGGACTGCGCCCGCCCGTCGGCCTCTGCCAGGTAGCCGCGCGCGGCTACCGCGCCCCGCCTGCGCCTGATCCGGCGGGCGATCAACCCGAGATCTTCCTTGATCAGCAATCCACGGTTGAGCGCCGAGTCGAGCACCGAGACTGCCGGGTACCGCTGGACGCGGAGGATGACGTCGCTGACCGTGCTGATGGGGTCGGTGGCCAGCAGGCCGCCCAGGCTGGTCAGCGATTTCACCGGGTGGTCCAGTTGGTGCAGCACGATGTGGGGTTGTCTGATCCGGGCCTGCTTCGCGGCCGTCGAGGGCAGGCCGATGTGAATCTCGTCGGACGCCGGCAGGCCGCCGATCCGGTGCAATTCTGCGGCGGTCCCGAAGACCGCGAACGCGGTCGGCCCCAGCGACAGCAGCGCTGCCCGGACCTGCTGACGCCGCGACGGCTGCACCGCCCAGACCGGGCGCGGAAGGTAAACCGCCCGAGCCAGCGCCTGCCACCGCCCGAAGGTGACCAGGTTGTCGACCTCATGCCGGGTGAAACCGGCCTCCAGCGCCTGCCCCCGACCCACCAGCCCGTCCTGCCGGGCCGCCACCCACGAAATCCGTCCCTCTCGATCCACCCCGCTACCCTGACCCGCCCCCACCCCCCACCGCAGCCCCTGTGGATAACCCCGCCCACCTCCTGTGGACAACTCCCGCCCCAGCCCCGTTGATCATGAGGTTGGCGGCACCGTGGAGATCGACTACTGCCGTCAACCTCATGATCAACGGGGCTGGGGCGGGGCGGCGCAAGCGCAAGCGGGGGGAATGGGGGAGGGGCTGCGGCATCGCCGCAGCCCCTCCCCCATTCGCGGTGGTTAGTGCTTTTCGTCCTGCTCGGGGTGCGCGAAGTTGAGGTGCTCGGGCGGGAGCGGGAAGGTCACGTCGTCGCCGAAGGGGCTCGGGGCGGCGGCGCGGTCGAAGGTCAGCTCCGTCAGGGGGAGCTTGCCGTTCGCGTCGACTGCCGGGGCGGTCGGATGCGGCACCTCGCGGTGCCAGTTGACGCCCTGCTGCGCCTGCACCTCGGCGGCGGAGTCGTGCGAGCCGCCCGCGTGCGAGTGCACACCGTGGCCGGTGGCGCTGGAGCGCACCGCGCCCGGGGAGTGTTCACTGGTCACGCTGGTCTGAGGCACTTGACCCCTCCGGAAGATCTTGCTGCCGAGCCACACAAGAGGATCGTACCTGCGGTCGACGACCCGTTCCTTCATGGGGATGATCCCGTTGTCGGTGATCTTGATGTGCTCGGGGCAGACCTCGGTGCAGCACTTGGTGATGTTGCAGTATCCGAGGCCCTGATCCGACTGCGCGTACTCCTTGCGGTCGGTCCGGGTGTCCAGGGGGTGCATGTCCAGTTCGGCGGCCCGGATGAAGTACCGAGGCCCGGAGAAGGCCGGCTTGTTGTCGTCGTGGTCACGGATGACGTGGCAGACCGTCTGGCACAGGAAGCACTCGATGCACTTGCGGAACTCCTGCGAGCGTTCCACGTCGACCTGCTGCATCCGGTAGTCACCGGGGGCCAGGTCGGCCGGGGGAGCGAAGGCAGGGGTCTCCCGCGCCTTCTCGTAGTTGAACGACACGTCCGTGACCAGGTCCCGGATGACCGGGAAGGTGCGCAGCGGGGTGACCGTGACGGTCTCGTTCTCCTCGAAGGTCGACATCCGGGTCATGCAGCCCAGCTTGGGCATCCCGTTGATCTCCATCGAGCAGGAACCACACTTGCCCGCCTTGCAGTTCCACCGGCAGGCCAGGTCCGGCGCGTCGGTGGCCTGCAACCGGTGGATCACGTCGAGGACCACCTCGCCCTCGTTCACCTCGACGGTGTAGTCCTGCAACTCGCCACCGTCGGCGTCACCCCGCCAGATCCGGAACTGACGCTTCGTACCCATCAGCTGTTCTCCTTCTCGACGGCGTCGGTGGCCGCGGCGTCTGCGGCGGCGAAGGCGTCGAACTCGGCGAGTTCTTCGTCGGTGAGGTACTTGGCCAACTCCGCGCGGTCGAACAGGCCGATCAACTCGGCGCGCATCTTCGGCAGCGGCTTGCGGTCCAGCCGGACGGTGTCCCCGTCGAGCGAACAGACCAGGTTGACCCGCCGCCACTGCGGATCCATGGTCGGGTGGTCCTCGCGGGTGTGCCCGCCCCGCGACTCGCGGCGCTCCAGGGCCGCCTTGGCGGTGCACTCGGAGACGACGAGCATGTTGCGCAGGTCCAACGCGAGATGCCAGCCCGGGTTGTAGCGGCGGCCACCGGCCGCGCTGACCTTCGCCACCCGCTCACGCAGCTCCGCCAGGCGGGCCAGGGCGTCCTCCAGCTCGGCCTCCCGCCGGATGATGCCGACCAGGTCGCCCATCACCGCCTGAAGGTCCTGCTGGAGGGTGTACGGGTTCTCCCCGGTGTCCCGCTGAAGCGGAGCCAGCGCGGTCTCCACCGCGGTCTCCACCGCGGCCACCGCCACCCGGGGGCGGGCGGCCAGCTGGTCGACGTAACCGGCCGCGTGGCCACCCGCCCGCTTGCCGAAGACCAGCAGGTCGGACAGGGAGTTGCCGCCGAGCCGGTTGGAGCCGTGCATGCCCCCGGAAACCTCACCGGCGGCGAACAGCCCGCGCACCGAGCCGTACGCGGCACCGGTGTCCGGGTCGACCTCGACGCCACCCATCACGTAGTGGCAGGTGGGGCCGACCTCCATCGGCTCCTTGGTGATGTCGACGTCGGCCAGGCCCTTGAACTGGTGGTGCATCGAGGGCAGGCGGCGGCGGATCTCCTCGGCCGGCAACCGGGAGGCGATGTCCAGGTAGACCCCGCCGGCCGGCGTACCCCGGCCTGCCTTGACCTCGCTGTTGATCGCGCGGGCGACCTCGTCGCGGGGCAGCAGCTCCGGCGGGCGCCGGTTGTTGTCCGGGTCGGTGTACCAGCGGTCCGCCTCCTCGGGCGTCTCCGCGTACTGCTTGCGGAAGACGTCCGGGACGTAGTCGAACATGAACCGCTTGCCCTCGGAGTTCTTCAGGATCCCGCCGTCACCGCGCACCGACTCGGTGACCAGGATGCCCTTCACCGAGACCGGCCAGACCATGCCGGTGGGGTGGAACTGGAGGAACTCCATGTTGATCAGGGTCGCCCCGGCGCGCAGGGCCAGGGCGTGCCCGTCCCCGGTGTACTCCCAGGAGTTCGAGGTGACCTTGTACGAGCGGCCGACGCCGCCGGTGGCCAGCACCACGGCCGGCGCCTCGAACAGGACGAACTCCCCGGACTCGCGGTAGTAGCCGAAGGCCCCGGCTACCCGGTCACCGTCGAGCAGCAGCTCGGTGATGGTGGTCTCGGAGAAGACCTTGATCCGGGCGTCGTACGAGCCGAACTCCCGCTTGTCCTCCTGCTGCAAGGAGACGATCTTCTGCTGAAGGGTGCGGATCAGCTCCAGGCCGGTCCGGTCGCCGACGTGGGCCAGCCGGGGGTACTCGTGGCCGCCGAAGTTGCGCTGCGAGATCTTCCCGTCCTTCGTACGGTCGAACAGCGCGCCGTACGTCTCCAGCTCCCAGATCCGCTGCGGTGCCTCCTTGGCGTGCAGCTCGGCCATCCGGAAGTTGTTGAGGAACTTGCCCCCGCGCATGGTGTCCCGGAAGTGCACCTGCCAGTTGTCCCGGCTGTTCACGTTCCCCATGGCGGCTGCGGCGCCACCCTCGGCCATCACGGTGTGGGCCTTGCCGAACAGCGACTTGGAGATGATGGCGGTCTTCTTGCCGGCCAGCCGGGCCTCGATCGCCGCCCGCAGACCGGCGCCGCCGGCCCCGATCACGACCACGTCGTAGTGGTGTCGTTCGATGCGAGTGGTGGTGCTCGTGTCGTGCTGAGAATTGGTCGTCATGGTGTGGGGCCCCTAGTTGATGAACCGCAGGTCGGAGATCCACCCGGCGGCGACGGACATGACGTAGAAGTCGGTCAGCGCCAACGTGCCGAGGGTGATCCAGGCGAGCTGCATGTGCCGGACGTTCAGCCAGGAGACGTAGCCCCAGGCCCGGTACCGGACCGGATGCTTGGAGAAGTGCTTCAACCGGCCACCGATGATGTGCCGGCAGGAGTGGCAGGAGATGGTGTACGCCCACAGCATGATCACGTTGCCGAGCAGGATCAGGTTGCCCAGGCCGAAGCCGAAGCCCTCCGGGCTGCGGAAGGCGGCGATGGCGTCCCAGGTGTTGATCAGCGAGATGATCGCGGCGAAGTAGAAGAAGTACCGGTGCGAGTTCTGCACGATCAGCGGGAAACGGGTCTCACCGCCGTAGGAGGCGTGCCCGTCCGGCACCGCGCAGGCCGGCGGCGAGAGCCAGAACGACCGGTAGTACGCCTTGCGGTAGTAGTAGCAGGTCAGCCGGAACAGCAGCAGGAACGGCAGGGTGAAGGCGGCGTCCGGGATGATCCACCAGCCGGGTAGGTACTGCCCGAAGTGGGAGGCCTCCGGAATGCACCGGTCGGTCACGCAGGGGGAGTAGAACGGGGTCAGGTAGTGGTATTGCTCGACCCAGTACCACTTGTGCATGAAGACCCGGACGGTTGCGTACGCCACCCATGCGCTCAGGCCGATGACCGTGATCAGCGGGGCGATCCACCAACGGTCCGTACGCAACGTCTTCGCCGCGATGGCGGCGCGGGCGCGCGCCCCCCGCAGCTTCGTTGCCGATGATGTCATTCGTGTCGTCTCCCTGACGGGGCCCTCTCACGGGCGGCGGAACACTTCCCGGTCGGCACCCGGATCGGCGCTGCCGAATCCGTTTGCCACGTCATGCGCACACCAACGACCGCGCCGGGCGTACCGGAGCAGCTAAGTGACACACGTTACGCCGATCTAGGCGGGCCGTCCGCGCAAGGCAGTGTCCCGTGTGTCCCGCTCTTTGGAAACCCTCTCGCCATGATCAATATGCGAGCGTCCCAAAAAGATCGACCAGCGGCCGATGGCTGGTCAGCCGGACGCTCCTCCGGTGAAGTTCCATGCGGCCAGCCGCAGCGCGGGCGCCTCCCACCAGACCCCGTCCCAACGACCCGGCTGCCGGACCGCGCGCCGCCCCAGCTCCAGCACCCCACCCGGCCCCAGAGCCCGGGGGTACGACTCGGTGAACCGCAGATCGCGCACCGCGCGGGTGACCTGCCCGTCCTCGACCAGCCACACCCCGTTGCGGGTCAGTCCCGTGATCACCAGACTCTTCGGGTCGAGTACCCGGGTGTACCACAGGTCGCTGACCAGCAGCCCGCGTGACATCCGGGAGACCAGGGCGGCAGTGTCCGCATCGGCCACCGCCCCGGCTGTTCCTGTGGCGGTTGTCGGGACGCCTGGGGTGTCGGTGGTTGTCGTGGCTGGAGCGAGGCGCAGGTTACGCGGGACCGGGCCGATCGTGCTGCTGCCGGTCCAGGCGTGCCCGGTGGACTCGCCGCCCACCTCGGCGGCACTGCGCCGGTCGTGCACCACCGCTCGGGTGACGCCCGCCTCCACCAGCGGCAGGGTGTACGTCGGCGTACCCTCCAGATCGAACGGCAGCCCGGCGGCACCGAGCGGATCGTCGACCAGGGTCACCGCCGAATCGAACTGGGCCACCCCGGGCTCGGCGAAGGACTGCCCCTCGGCGTACTGCCTGCCGTTGAAGCCGTACCAGGAGAAATTCTGCAGCAGGTCGGCCACGGCGGCCGGTTCCAGCACCACCGGATACCGTCCGGGCGGCAACTCGATCGGGTCGGTTCCGGCGCGGGCCTTGGCGGCGGCCCGGCGCCCCAACTCGGCGGCGTCCAGGTCGGTCAGCCGCTGCGCACAGTCGCGGGCGGTGCCGTCGGCGCCGTCGGCCCGGGCGATCCCGTCCATCGCCGCCTCGACCGTGCGGCCCTGCACCGCCTGACCGGCCGAGTTCGCGAACGCCACCGTCCGTACCGCCGTCCGACAGTAGCCGGCGGTCTCCAGGCCACCGGCCGCGTCGACGAAGGCCCGGACCAGCGCCGCCCGATCATCCGGCCCGGCCTGCGCGGTGGCCGCGTCCCACGGCGGCGGGGCCGCCACCGGCTGCGGTGGGGCCAGCCCCGGCCAGGCCGGATCCCGCGGTGCGAACCGGGCCGCCGCCAACACCCGTTCCACCAGCCCGCGCAGACCCTCCGAGGTGACCGTGGTGCCGCTACCGGCGACGGTACGACCAGCCAGGTGGACCCGCAGCCGGACCTCCACGGCGGACTCGGCGACATTCTGATGGATCGCGGAGTTGGCGAACCGGGTCAACGCCAACTCCCCCCGGCTGACCGTCACCTCGGCCTGCGCACCCACCCCGCCGAGCCGGCCGACCAACTCGATCACCTGCCCGGCCATCGCCAGCTCACTGTCCGCGCTCGCGCTCACGCTTGAACTCCTACCCGGACGTTGCGGAAGCGGGCCGGGGCGGCCGGGTGACCGGTGTGCCCGATCTGACCGGGCTGACCCTTGCCGCAGTTGGGGGTGCCCCACGGGACGATCTCGGAGGAGAGCATGTCCATCGAGCGCCAGAACAGCGGCCCGATGCCGGTGTAGGTGGGGTTACGCAGCATCCGCCCGCGCCGGCCCTTGCGGATCTCCCACCCGATCTCGCAACCGAACTGGAAGTTCAGCCGTTTGTCGTCTATCGACCAGGACCGGTTGATGTCCATCAGCACCCCCTCCTCCGTGGCGGCGATGATCTCCTCCAGGGTGTGCGGGCCGGGTTCCAGGCCGACATTGGTCATCCGGACCATCGGCAGCCGCGCCCAGCCGTCGGCGCGTACGCTGCCGCCGTAGTCCAGGCCCGCGACGGCGGCCGAATCCCGCCCGGCCAGCACCCCCACCCACCGCCCGGCGCGTACCGCGTCCCGCTTGACCGCCGGGGAGCCTTCGTCGTCGTAGCCGAAGCTGCCCAGCGCGCCCGGGATGGTCGGGTCGATGGTGATGTTCATCAGCTCCGAGCCGTAGCGCAGCGAGCCGAGCTGGGCCAGGTCCAGCCAGGAGGTACCGGCGAAGGCGGCCTCCCAACCGAGGATGCGGTCCAGTTCGATGGCGTGCCCGACGGACTCGTGGATCTGCAACGCCAACTGCTCACCGCCGAGGATCAGGTCGGTCTCCCCGGCCGGGCACAGCGGCGCGGTCAACAGCTCCCGCGACTCCTCGGCGATCCGCGCCGCGTGGGCGGTCAGGTCCAGCGAGTCGACCAGCTCCCAGCCGGTGGTGCCGTACTGGCCGCGGTAGCTGGGCCAGGACCGGCGCTGGGTCTCGCGGTCGCCGATCGAGGTGGCCGAGATGCCGCCGCCACATTCCCGGATGTGCTGGTCGATGCGGTGGCCCTCGCTGGAGACGAACCACTTCGTGGTGTCCCAGATCTGGTAGAGCCCCTCGGCCAGGTCGGCCCCGTGGTCGGCCGCCGTGGCGGTGGCGGCCACCAGCAGGTCACCCTTGGTGGCCAGGGAGACCGCTAGCGGGTCCACATCGTACGGCGATGACCAGCTGGCGGTGGTGGGCGCGACCGGGACCAGGTCCACCGGGGGGCCGGGGACCAGGCCACTGGCGGCGGCGGTCCGGGCAGCCCGGTGACCGGCGTCGCGGGCGGCGCGGTCGGACAACTCCGGTACGGCGTGGAAGCCCCAGCTCGCTCCGACGAGCGCGCGTACGCCCAACCCCAGGCTCTCGTCCTGGGTCAGCGCATCGATCTCGCCGTTGCGGGCGGACATCGACTCGTAGCGCCGGTGCATCACCCGCGCGTCGGCGTACCTGGCGCCCGCGTCCAGGGCGGCCTGCACGGCCGCAGTCGCCACCTCGAACTCGCTCATGGGCCGACCCTAGGCGAGCCCACCGACGCCCGCTGGCCGGTTTGTTAACCGGGGACCCCTGCTCTACCGCAGGCGTTAACAAGGTGCCCTTCCTTGCACCTCCTCAGGTCAGGTGGGTGCGGAGGAAGTCGAGTTCCAGGCGGAGGAGGCGTTCGGAGAGGCCACCGGCGGCCATGTGGGTCGCGCCGGTCAGGGGGATCACCGAGTGCGGTCGCCCGGCGGCCAGCATCGCCGCCGACAGACGCAGGGTGTGGGCGGCCACCACGTTGTCATCGACCATGCCGTGCACCAGCAGCAACGGGCGGGCCTCGGCCGGGTCGGTGACCGGCTCGGCGGCCAGGTCGACTAGCGAGTGGTGGGCGTACACGTCCAGGCCGTCGTCGGGCATGCCCAGGTAGCGCTCGGTGTACGCGGTGTCGTAGAGGGCCCAGTCGGTGACCGGGGCACCGGCGATCCCGCACTTGAACAGCTCCGGATGGCGCAGCACCGCCAGCCCGGCCAGCCACCCGCCGAACGACCAGCCGCGTACCGCCACCCGATCCAGGTCCAGGTCGCGATGCTTGTCCGCCAGGGCGTGCAGCGCATCCACCTGGTCGGCGAGGATCACGTCCGCGACCCGCCGGTGGATGGCCTTCTCGTAGGAGGGCGCGATGCCCGGAGTGCCCCGGTTGTCGATCACGACTACCGCGAAGCCGGTGTCGGCCCACCACTGTCGTTCCAGCCAGGCTGCTCGCGTGGCCACCACCTCCTGGTGGCCGGGCCCGCCGTAGATGTCCAGCAGCACCGGCAGCCGTCGGCCGGTGACGTGATTGTCCGGGTAGAGCACCGCCGAGGGCAGCCGCCGGTCGGTCACCCGTTCCAGCAGGGGCAGCGGGGAGTACGACGGGGTGGCGGCCAGCGACCGCAGGGTGGCCACCTCCCGGTCGCCCTGACGTACGGTCCAGCGGATCCCGGGGTGGTCCAGCGAGGCGGTGCCGATGACCAGTACCTCCCCGCCGACCGCGGCGGTGTGCCAGCCCGAGTCGGTGGTCAACCGGCGGGCGTCCACCCCGCCACCGATGCTGGTACGCACCCGGAACAGGTGCTGCTCGCTCGGCTCCCCGTCGCTGGCCTCCACCAGCAGGTCCGCCGGTCCGCTGACCGTGGCCAGCCGCCCGACCACCCGACGTACGTACAGCGAGGGTGGGGTCAGCAGGGTGCCGTCGGCGAAGAGGCAGCGGGCGTCGTACCCGTCGTGGGCCAGTTCGCCGCCGACCAGCACCCGCCCGTCGGGCAGATGCGCCGGAGTGCCCGCGATCGGCTCCACCCAGCGGGGGTCGGCCAGCTCGGCGTGCACCTGGGTCTCACCGGTACGCGGGTCGATGGCGAGCACCAGCCCGTGCTGTTGCGAACGGCGCAGCACGGTGATCAGCGGAGCGCCCTCGGCCCAGTGCACCGCTGTCAGGTACGGGTAGGTCTCCCGGTCCCAGTGCACATCCACCCAACCCCCGTCGAGGTCGAGCAGGTGCAGGCTGACCTCCGCGTTCGGGCCACCCGCCACCGGGTACGCGACACTCTCCGGTGGGCTGGCCGGCTGGGCCGGGTCGTGCAGGTGCCAGCGGGGCAGCCGGGTCTCGTCGACCCGGGCGGCCAGCACGGAACGGCCGTCCGGTGCCCACCAGTAGCCCCGGTGCCGGTGGAACTCCTCGGCGGCGATGTGCTCGGCCAGTCCCCAGACCACCCCGGAGTCCTCACCGGCGAGGATGCTGTCGGTGCCGTCGCCGTCGACCACCCGCAGCTGCCCCCGGCGTACCCCCTCGGCCGTGTCGGTGACGTACGCCAGCCGTTGGCCGGTCGGATCGGGTCGGGGGTCGAGGACCGGTCCGGCGACCGGCACCTCGATCACGTCGCCGTGCACCAGGTCGGCTCGGAACAGCCGACCGGCCAGCGCGAACACCGCCACCCGACCGGCGGCGTCCACGGCGTACGAGCCGATGCCGGAGGCGGACAGCCGCATCCGTTCGCGGCGGGCCCGTTCCCCGGGGCTCAGCGCGGCGGGGTCGGCGTCCGCCCCCAGCAGGGTGAGCGGGCAGGCGACCAGCCACTCCTCGCCGGTGGCGACGTCCAGTTGCCAGAGCGCGTCGGCCGGATCCTGTGGGCCGCTGGAGCGCAGGAAGACCACCCGGGCTCCGTCGCCGGCCACGGTGACCGAGCGCGGCGCCCCGTGGCTGAACCTGCGGGTGCGGGCGGCCAGCTCGGGAAAGTCCACAGGCCAGATGGTAGGCCCGCAGCCAGCGCAATGTGAGCGACCTGCGGGGACGCGTCCGGACCGGCGCGGACAAACCGCCGGTTAGAGTGACCGTCGTGACGACGCTGCCCGACCGCCGCCTGTTGCTGGTCCACGCGCATCCCGACGACGAGACCATCGGCACCGGTTCGACGATGGCCTACTACGCCGCCGAGGGTGCTCAGGTCACCCTGGTCACCTGCACCCTGGGTGAGGAGGGTGAGATCCACGTCCCGGAACTGGCCGGGCTCGCCGCCGCCGAGGCGGATCAGCTCGGCGGGTACCGGATCGCCGAACTGGCCGCCGCCTGCGCCGAACTCGGCGTCACCGACCACCGCTTCCTCGGCGGGGCGGGGCGCTACCGGGACTCCGGCATGATGGGCCTGCCCACCAACGCGCACCCGCGCGCCTTCTGGCAGGCCGACCTCGACGAGGCCGCCGGCTATCTGTTGGAGGTCATCCGGGAGATCCGCCCGCAGGTGGTCGTCACGTACGACGACAATGGGTTCTACGGCCACCCGGACCACATCCAGGCGCACCGGGTGACGATGCGGGCGGTCGAGTTGGCCGCGGGGGAGGGCATCGGCCCGGCGAAGGTCTACTGGACGGCGATGCCGCAGAGTGTCCTGGAGGCGGGGATGACGCACTTCGAGGAGGCCTCGGACAACCCCTTCGCCGGTATCACGGACGCCACGGAGTTGCCCTTCTGCACCCCGGACCCACAGATCGCGGCGCGGATCGACGCCACCGAGCAGCACGCGGCCAAGGAGGCCGCGATGCGGGCGCACGCCACCCAGATTCCCGCCAACTCCTGGCTCTACTCGATCGCCGGCAACTTCGGTGCCGAGTTCATGGGGGTGGAGTACTTCACCCTCGCGGTCGGCACCAAGGGGCCGGGCAGCGGCCCGTACGGTTGGGAATCGGACCTGTTCGCCGGGTTGGACGTCGGTGGGAGCCCGCAGCCGTCGGCGGTCCTGTCGGCCGGCCGACGGTGAGCTCGTCCGCCGCGATGTCGGTCGCCCCGCAGGAGCAGCTCCCGCCGCCGCCCAGGGCGGCCGGGGTGCGACGTGTCCTGGATATGGGGCTGCGGGTGGCCGGCGGAGTCGTGGCCGTGGTCGCCGGGGCGGTGACCGCGGTGCTGGAACTGCTGCTGGCGCCGTTGCGGATCGGTGGCTACCTGATCGGGGTGGCGGCGCTGGTGGCCGTGGTGGTGAACATCGCGCTGAGCTGGTTCGCCATCGAGACGGTCGGTCGGCGCTGGGCGGTGGCCCTGCCGGCGCTGCCCTGGGTGGCGATCATGATCGCTGCCGCCGACCGGACCACCGAGGGTGACGTGCTGCTGATCGGCAACTGGGTGGGGCTGGCTCTGGTGGTGGCCGGGGCGATGGCCTTCGCGGTGACGGCCTTCCGGTCGATCGTCGCAGGGCCCCCCAGGCCCGGTCGCTACTGACGACGGCACCGCCCGGGTGGTAGATATTCCTGCCAGGAGTCCGCCACGAGGGCGGACGGTACGGCGGGAGGCTTGCGATGGGTCAGCGGTGGCGCGCGGTCGGAGTACTCACGATCGCGCTGTTCGCAGTCAACGTGGTCGCCCGGTTGATCATCCGGTTCGGCTTCGACGGTGACGAGGCGGCCGCCGACCGGGTGACCCTCGGGATGTTCGTGGTGATCGGCCTGATCCTGGCGGGGACCGCCATCGTCTGGGGGCAGTCCCGCCCACCGGCGCAGTGGGGCGTCGAGGTCGCCGCCGCGATCGGCATGGCGCTGGCCTTGACCATGCTGGTGGGACCGTTGCTGGTCGGCCAGAACCCGTTCGGCAGCGGCAGCGCCACCTTCTTCTGGCAGGTCCTGCTCTACCTGCTGGCGACGAGCATCGGCGCGATCCTGGGCCACCTGCTCCTCACCACCCTGGGCCGCGACTACCGCTCCCAGCGCCTACAACGCCTGGCCCAATCCGCCCCCACCAAACCCCGCCGCTAACCCCCCACCCCACCCCTTGATTCACCCCGTTGATCATGAGGTTGACGGCGAAGTCGATCTCCCTGACTGCCGCTAACCTCATGGTCAACCAGGTCGGTGGGAGGGCGGAGGGGGAGGGGTGCGGGTTCGGTAGGTGTGGTGGGTGGTGAAGCCGAGTTTGCGGTAGAGGGTGACTGCGGGGGTGTTGTGTTGCTCCACCTGGAGGAAGGCTTGGGTTGCGCCTGCCGCTTGGGCCCAGCGGCCCAGGGTTCGGGTCAGGGCGGTGGCGTGGCCCTGACCGCGGGCGGCGGGTAGCACCTCGATCAACGACAGGCCCAGCCACCGGCCCTGGCCGGTCACCGTGCCTCGGCCGACGGCCACCAGCGCCCCGTCGACGTACGCGTGGGCGAAGCGGACCTGGTCCACGGCGGTGAGTACGTGCCGGGCGGCCTCCGGGAGGTCGCCCTTGCGGCTGGCCGCCACCGCCAGCCACTGCTCGGAGGGCTCGTCGGCAAGCTCGATCAGGGCCGCCGACACCGACCTACCCGGCTCCGGCGGCGTCGCGCCCGACTCGGTCTCGGAGGGCGTGGTGAGGAGGGGTAGGGCGAGGGTCTGCACCAGTACGGTCGGGCGGCTGCCCCAGCCTCGCAGGTCGAGTTCGGCACCGACCGGCGCGGCCAGCGGCAGGGGAGTGGTGACCAGCGGCTGCTGCCCCCGGGCGGCGTACCAGCGCTCGACCTCGTCCAGCGCGGCCGGCAAGGGGCGGTCCGGGTCGCCCACCGGCAGGGCGGAGTTGGCGCGACCGGTCCAGCCGTCGGCGGCCCGCAGCAGCCAGTCACCGAGTCGTACGCGCACCGGTGCGGGCCAGGCCTCGTCGGCGGCGAGTTCGAGTTCGATCACGGCGTCGGCGGCCGGGCGTCGGGCCGGAGGCACCCGCTTCGCCCGGTGCACCTCGGTGATCGGGACCCGCACCTGCCCGGTACGGGTGGTGAGGGTGAGGTGGGAATCGGACACCTCGACCAGTTCGCCGAGAGCGTCGGAGTAGACCGGACGACCGGCGCGGGTGCCCACGACACGCCGGACCACGATCCGGTGTCCTAAATCCTGCTCTCCGAGCACGATCGACCTCCTCCCCGACGAGATACTAGGCTCTTAGCGTCGCGGGTGATCGCGGCGTGTCTTGCGGAGGAGAAGACCGGTGACCTACATCATCGCCGAGCCGTGCGTGGATGTGCTCGACAAGGCATGCATCGAGGAATGCCCGGTCGACTGCATTTACGAGGGCAACCGGATGCTCTACATCCACCCCGACGAGTGCGTCGACTGTGGTGCCTGTGAGCCTGTCTGCCCGGTAGAGGCGATCTTCTACGAGGACGACGTTCCGGAGCAGTGGAAGGACTACACCGGCGCCAACTACGAGTTCTTCGAGGACCTGGGCTCGCCCGGGGGTGCCTCGAAGATCGGCAAGGTGGAGAAGGACGCCACCTTCGTCGCCGCGCAGCCGCCGCGCGGCGAGGGGCACTGAGCCGGCCCGCGCCGGTCTCGTCACGGCTTCCCGACTTCACCTGGGACACCCTGGACGCCGCGGCCGTGCTGGCCGCGGCGCACCCGGACGGGTTGATCAACCTGTCCATGGGGACGCCGGTCGACCCGGTACCAGAGGTGATCCAGCGGGCGCTGGCCGACGCGGCCGACGCTCCGGGTTATCCGCTGACGGCCGGCACGGTCGCGTTGCGGGAGGCGATCGCCGCCTGGGTAGCCCGATCCTGCGGGGCCGGGGTGGACGGGCTCGGTGTGCTGCCCACGATCGGCTCCAAGGAGTTGGTGGCCTGGTTGCCCACCCTGCTGGGGCTGGGGCCGGGCGATGTGGTGGTGGTGCCCTCGGTCGCCTACCCCACCTACGAGGACGGGGCTCGGCTGGCGGGGGCCACCACGGTACGCGCGGATTCCCTGACCGCCGTCGGGCCGACCTCCCGGGTGGGTCTGGTCTGGGTGAACTCGCCGAGTAACCCGACCGGCCGGGTGCTGCCCGCCGGCCACCTGCGCAAGGTGGTGGATTGGGCGCGGGAGCGTGGCGCGGTGGTCGCCAGTGACGAGTGTTACCTGCCCCTGGGGTGGACGGCGCAACCGGTGTCGGTGCTGTCCCCGGAGGTCTGCGGCGGCTCGTACGACTCGGTCCTGGCGGTGCACTCGCTGTCCAAGCGGTCCAACCTCGCGGGCTACCGGGCGGGTTTCGTGGCGGGTGACCCGGCCCTGGTGGCGGAGCTGCTGAAGGTCCGCAAGCACGCGGGCATGATCGTGCCGGCGCCGGTGCAGGCGGCGATGGTGGCCGCCCTGGGTGACGAGCAGCACGCCGACGAGCAGCGGGAGCGTTACCGGGCCCGCCGCGACATCCTGTGGGCGGCCTTCACGAAGGCCGGTTTCCGGGTGGAGCATTCCGAGGCGGGGCTCTATCTCTGGCTGACCCGGGACGAGGACTGCTGGGACACGGTCGACTGGCTGGCCCGCCGGGGCATCCTGGTCGCCGCCGGTGTCTTCTACGGCCCGGGTGCCCGCCGGTACGTCCGGGCGGCCCTGACGGAGTCCGACGAGCGGATCGCCTCGGTAGCCGCCCGTCTCGCCGAGGTCTGACCCGGGACGCCGAGGTACGCGATGGTGGTCGGCAGGCAGGCACGGCCCCGGGTGGCCGTGCTCGGCACCGGTCTGATCGGCGGTTCGGTGCTGCTGCGACTGCACGCCGCCGGGCTGGACGTGATCGGCTGGGATCCGGACGAGGCGACCCGCCGACAGGCGCGGGCCCTCGGCGTACCCACTGCCGACCTGTTGGTCGAGGCGGTGGCCGACCGGGAGGTGGTCTTTCTCGGTGGGCCGCTGCCCACCCTGCCGGCGACCCTGGTCGAGGTCGTCGCGGCGACCGACGAGCACTGCCTGCTCACCGATGTCGGCAGCACCAAGGGGCAGGTGGCGGCGTTCGCCGCGGCGCAGGGGCTCACGGACCGGTTCGTACCCGGTCATCCGATGGCCGGCAGCGACCGGGCCGGCCTGTCGGCCGCCGTGCCGGACCTGTTCGCCGGTGCGGCCTGGGTGCTCTGCCCGGCTGCCGAGGGGCTTGCCGCGTTCCGTCGGCTGGTGGCCCTGATCACGGAGGTCTTCGCCGCCCGGGTGGTGCCGATGGCGGCGAATCGACACGACGCCGTGGTCGCGCTCGCCTCGCATGTGCCGCATCTGCTCGCCGGGGCGTTGGCGGGGGCGGCCGAGCGGTCCCCGCTGCGCGACGCCGTGCTCACCCTGGCTGCGGGTAGCTTCCGGGACGGTACCCGGGTGGCCGGCACCCCGCCGCAGCGGACGACGAACATGTTGCGCGGCAACCGCGACGAGGTGCTGGCGGCGCTGGCCGAGGTGCGGGGATATCTCGACGAGCTGGCCGAGGCCCTGCGCGCGGACGATCCCGACCTGCTCACCGCCCGGTACGCCGAGGCCGCCGCGGCCCGCGGAGGGCTGGCCGGTCGGCCGTACGCCGAGCAGGACCGGTCGTTTCCGGTCGCGGGCGTACCCGCCGAGGAGGTGGCCTGGTTGTGCGCCCTGGGTGCGGCCGGTGGGCAGCTCAGCGGCTGCCGGGTGGACGGCGAGGTGGTGACCTACCTGGCGCACCGCCCAACCTCCGCCTGACCATCGGTGGGCGTGCGGCCCGCCCCGCCGTTAGGGTGAGGTCATGGTGGACGGACCGGTGGTGACGGTACGCGGCGAGGCCTACCGCGAGGTCGACCCGGAGATCGCCCGATTCGCGGTCACCGCGCTGGCCCGGGACCGCGACCGGGAGGTCGTGCTGACCCGGTTGGCCGAGCGGGCCGCCGCGATCCGGGTGCTGCTGGATGCGGCCGAGTCGTCGATCGACCGCCGGGAGACCGGTGACCTGCGGGTGCGGCCCGAGACCCGACGCTCCGGCGAGCGGGTGGTGGCCTGGCACGGTTCCGTGGTGACCACGGTGACGGTCACCGACTTCACCGCTCTCGGTGAGCTGATGCTGCGCCTGGCCGACCAGGATCAGGTCGAGGTGGCCGGTCCCTGGTGGTCGCTGCGCCCGGACAGCCCGACCTACCGCCAGGCCCGGCACGACGCGCTCACCGACGCCCTGCAACGGGCCCGGGAGTACGCGGAGGCCCTCGGTGCCCAGGTCACCGACCTGATCGAGTTGGCTGACGAGGGTGGCACCGTGCAGCCCCAGATGATGCGGATGGCCTTCGACGCCGGGGAGTCCGCCGGTGGCACCCCGCAACTGGACTTCGACCCCCAGCCCCAGGGGGTGCACGCCGCCGTACGGGCGCAGTTCCACATCACCCGACCGGTACTGTCCTGATGCCCCCCGCCGAGGTGTTGGCCGTCGAGGATCTGGTGGCGCGGGCCGGCCGGCTGGCCGACGCCGGTCCTCGTCAACTGCTCGGCATCACCGGTGCCCCCGGGGTGGGCAAGTCCACTCTGGCCGTACAGGTGGTGGCGGCCCTCGGCCCGGTCGCCCGGCTGGTGCCGATGGACGGCTTCCACCTGGCTCAGGCCGAACTCGACCGGCTGGGACGGGCCTCGCGTAAGGGTGCCATCGACACCTTCGACGCCAACGGTTACGTCTCCCTCCTGCGTCGGCTCAGACGCAAGGAGCCGACCTCCGTCTGGGCACCCGAGTTTCGCCGTGAGCTGGAGGAGCCGGTCGCCGGGGCGATCGAGGTGCCGCCGGAGGTCCGGCTGGTGGTGACCGAGGGCAACTACCTGTTGGTGCCGCAGCCGCCGTGGGACGAGTTGCGTTCGTTGCTGCACGAGGCATGGTTCCTCGACCTGGACGCCGAGTTGCGGCACCGTCGGCTGATCGCCCGGCATGTCGCGTACGGACGCTCGCCGGAGCAGGCCCAGGACTGGGCGCTGGGCAGCGACGAGGTCAACGCCGCCCTGGTGGCCGGCACCGCCGACCGGGCCGACCTGGTGGTACGCCTGGCCGAGCCGCCACCGGAATGAGGTAAGCCCCGGTCGGTCAGCCTGGATGAGGCGGGCCCAGCGGCCAACGGAGTCGCCGGGCGGGTGGTCAGCCGATCCGGCGTATCGGTCGGGCGGGGCTTCCGACCGCCACCACGCCTGCCGGCAGGTCCCGGGTCACCACGGCACCCGCACCGACGACCGTGTTCTCACCCACGGTCACTCCGGCGAGGACGATCGCACCGCCACCCAGCCACACGTTGTCCCCGATGGTGATCGGCTGGGCCGCCTCCCACTTGGCCCGGCGCTGCTCCGGCTCGACCGGATGAGTCGGGGTCAGTAGTTGGACGTTCGGGCCCACCTGCACGTCGGCCCCGAGGGTGATCGGTGCGGGGTCCAGGAAGACGGACTGGAAGTTGACGAAGCTGCGCGGCCCGATCCGGATGTTGTAGCCGTAGTCGCAGTGGAACGGTGGGCGGATCCAGGTCTGGTCGCCGAGGTCGCCGAGCAGGTCGCGGAGCACGGCCAGGCTGGTTTCGCGCTGGTCGGCGGGGGCGGAGTTGAACCGTTCCAGCAGCCGCAGGGCGTGCAGGTGCTCGGCGATGAGGTCCGGATCGTCGGCGAGGTACGGCTCACCGGCCAGCATGCGCTCCTTCATGGATCTCATCTGCTGATCGTGACCCTCCCGGACACCCTGAGTACTCAACTTCGTCGAATTTTCGACTTCCTGTTGCATACTCAGTATGCAACCCTAGTTGTGTCGATGTACTCACATCGATAGACGCTCACAGCAGGAGGATCAGTTGCAACAAAGGAGCAAACTGACCGCCATCGGCCTGGGGATGGTCCTGGTGCTCGGAGTGCCGGGCGCCGCCTCGGCCACCCCCTCCGGGCCGGCCGCACCGCAGTCCCCCCAGGTCACTGCCCGTCCGGCAGCGCCGGGCCAGTCGACCGTCACCCTGATCACCGGTGACCGGGTGACCGTCACCGAGTCCGGGGCGACGAGCGTACGCCCGGCCGAGGGCCGGTCCGGCATCCGCTTCCTCACCCAGCGTCAGCGGGACCACCTGTGGGTGATCCCGCAGGATGCCCTGCCGTTGGTTCGCGAGGGCCGGGTCGACCGGCGGCTGTTCGACGTGACCGGGCTGATCGCGGCCGGCTACGACGACGCCCGGCGGGACCACCTGCCCCTGTTGATGACTCACCAGCCGGGGGCGGCCCGGCGGAGCGCGGCACCCGAGGGGGTGACCGTCACCCGCGACCTGGCCGCCATCGGCGGGGTCGCGGCCACCGCCGACAAGCGGGAGATCACTGCGCTCTGGACGAGTCTCGCCGGTGGCCCGGCCGCTCGGCTCGACAATGCGGGGGGTGTCGAGCGGATCTGGCTCGACGGCAAGCGGCAGCTGACCCTGGAGCACAGCGTGCCGCAGATCGGTGCCCCCGCCGCCCACCAGGCCGGTTACACCGGCCAGGGGGTCCGCGTGGCGGTGCTGGACACCGGCGTCGACGCCGCCCACCCGGACCTGGTCGGGCGGGTCGCCGAGGCGCAGAACTTCAGCGAGGAGGAGAACCCGGGCGACATCGTGGGGCACGGCACCCATGTGGCGGCGACCATCGCCGGCAGCGGGGCGGCCTCCGGTGGACGCAACCGGGGGGTGGCCCCGGACGCCACCCTGCTGTCCGGCAAGGTCTGTGAGGAGTACGGCTGCACCGAGTCGGCCATCCTGGCCGGCATGCACTGGGCTGCCGTCGATCAGCAGGCCGATGTGATCAACATCAGCCTGGGTGGGTCGGACACCCCCGAGATCGACCCCCTGGAGGAGGCGGTCAACACCCTGACCGAGCAGACCGGCGCCCTCTTCGTGATCTCGGCCGGCAACAGTGGCCGGGCCGGCACTGTGGGCTCGCCGGCCAGCGCGGAAGCCGCGCTCGCCGTCGGCGCGGTGGACCGCGACGACGAACTCGCCTACTTCTCCAGCCAGGGCCCGCGCGTCGGCGACGACGGGCTGAAGCCGGAGATCACCGCACCCGGGGTGGACATCGTCGCGGCCCGGGGCGCGGGCACCGAGCTCGGCGACCCGGTCGGGGAGCACTACGTCTCGCTCTCCGGCACCTCGATGTCCGCGCCGCACGTCGCCGGGGCGGCGGCCCTGCTGGCCCAGCAACGCGGCGACGCGACCGCGGCACAGCTCAAGGCCCTGCTCATGGCCTCGGCCCAGCCGCACCCGGATCTGACCGCGTACCAGCAGGGAGCCGGTCGGGTCGACGTGGCGCGGGCGATCAACCAGCAGGTGGTCAGCGAACCGGCGAGCGTCTCGCTCGGTCGTACCATCTGGCCGCACGCCGACGACGAGCCGGTCACCCGGGAACTGAGCTGGCGCAACACCGGCGGTACGGCGATCACCCTCGATCTCACCGTGCAGGCCACCGGCCCCGGCGGGGAGTCGGCCCCGGACGGCATGTTCTCGCTCAGCACCCAGCAGGTCGTGGTGCCGGCCGGCGGTACGGCCTCGGCCACCGTCACGGCGGACACCAGCATCGACAGCCCGGACGGCCACTACACCGGCCGGGTGCTGGCCCGCTCCGGCGACACGGTGGTGACCACCCCGCTGGCGATCAACAAGGAGGTGGAGAGCTACGACGTGACCCTGCGGCACCTGGGTCGCGACGGTGCCGTGGCAGGCGATCACTTCACCTTCCTGCTCGGGCTGGCGAACTTCGACGAGTTCGTCGCGTACGACCCGTCCGGTACCTCCGAGCTCCGGGTGCCCAAGGGCCGGTACGGGCTCGTCAGCTACCTGTTCGACGAAGCGACCGAGCAGGTGACGATGATGGCCGGGCCGGAGTTGGAGGTGAAGCGGGACACCTCGGTGACCATCGACGGACGCAAGGCGGGCGCGGTACGACTCACCGTGCCGGATCGTTCGGCGAAATCGGCGCTGGCCGTGGCCGACGCGACCTTCCTGCTCGGCGACCTCGGTGCCGCCAGCTTCGGCGCGATCGGCGATGACTTCGGCGGTATCGCCATCGGGCAGCTCGGCCGACCGGTACCGGCGGACCGTTTCGTCAGTTCGGTGTCGAGTCAGTTCGCCGACGTGGAGGCGGCCAACAGCACCTACTTCTACGGGCTGGGCGAGTCCTTCCCCGGCCGGCTGCCCAACGGGGTGACCAAGCACTACCGCAACAGCGACCTGGCCAAGGTCACCCATCGGTTCCAGGGTGGCTATTCCGGGGCGCTGGCCGAGCGGGTCGTCTACCCGGTCTTCGAACCTGACCTGGGCGGCTGGGCGGCCGTGACGAGGGTCGCGGTGCCGGGTCAGCGGGTCGAGTACTACAACGCCAAGCAGGTCCGCTGGTTCGGCGAGTTGGCGTTCGGTACTCCGGTGGAGGACCAGCCGTGGCTGGACCTGGTGGCCGCCTTCTGGTCGGAGCCGACGGCGTACCGGGCCGGTCGGCATCACCGGGAGACCTGGAACGCCGCACCCTACGGACCCTCGTTCTCGACCCCGCGGTGGCCGGACGACGGTGTGACCCGCCAGGGTGACGTGATCGGGGTGGCGCTGGGGTTGCACAACGATGCGGCGGGTCACATCGGTGGCACGCTGATCGATGCCGGGCGTACCGCGCTGTATCGCAACGGGAAGCTGGTCGGGGAGAGCGAGGAGCACGGCTGGGGGCAGTTCGAGGTGCCACCCGGTACGGCGAACTACCGGCTGGAGACCTGGGCCAAGCGCAGCTTCACCGACCTGAGCACCGAGGTCGGCGCCGTGTGGACCTTCCGGTCCGGACATGTCCGGGGCGACGAGTACGCGCGGCTGCCGGTCAGTGTGGTCCGGTTCGCGCCCCCGCTGGACGCGCACAACTCCGCACCGGCCAACCGGGCCTTCGTCATCCCGGTCCAGGTGCAGCGCCAGGCGGGTGCCCCGAAGGGGCGGACCACCTCGCTGACCGTCGAGGTCTCCTACAACGGCGGGAAGACCTGGCAGAAGGCGAAGGTGGTCAAGACCGGCAGTAGCTGGCAGGCCATGGTGAAGCACCCCCGGGGTGCCGACCACGTGTCCCTGCGGGCCACCGCCCAGGACAGCACCGGCAGCACGGTGACCCAGCGGATCATCCAGGCGTACCGCCTGCGGTGAACCGCGCGGTGGGCCCGGCGCCACAGCGCCGGGCCCACCGGGTAGTCCTTCGTTGAACAGGGCCCCTTCCGTGCGGGAGGGGCCCTTCCTCGTACTCAGTCGTTGGCGTGCAGGGCGGCGTTGAGTTCGATGCCCCGGCCGGAACGCGGGTGGGCCTCCAGGGCGCCGGTGACGGAGTTGCGCCAGAACCGCAGCCCGTCGACCCCGGAGAGTTCACGGGCCTTGACCACCCGGCCGTCCGGCAGGGCGATCTTCGAGGCGGCGGTGATGTAGCACCCGGCCTCGACCACGCAGTCGTCACCCAGGGAGATGCCGACCCCGGCGTTCGCCCCGATCAGACTGCGCTCGCCGATGCTCACCCGGTCCGTGCCACCACCGGAGAGGGTGCCCATGATGGAGGCCCCGCCGCCGATGTCCGAACCGTCGCCGACCACCACGCCCTGCACGATCCGACCCTCGACCATGGAGGTGCCGAGGGTGCCGGCGTTGAAGTTGACGAAGCCCTCCTGCATGACGGTGGTGCCGGAGGCCAGGTGCGCGCCGAGGCGGACCCGGTCGGCGTCGGCGATGCGTACCCCGGAGGGCACCACGTAGTCCGTCATCCGGGGGAACTTGTCCACCCCGTACACGGCCAGGTGGCGGCCGGCGGCCCGCTCGATCACCCGCAGCTCGTCGACCCGCTCCGGTGGGCACGGCCCGGCGGAGGTCCAGGCCACGTTGGCCAGCTTGCCGAAGATGCCGTCGAGGTTGAGCTGGTTGGGCTGCACCAGGCGGTGGGAGAGCAGGTGCAGCCGCAGGTACGCGTCGGCCGTGTCCTTGATCGGGTCGGCCAGCGAGCCGATCACGGTGACCACCTGCACGGTACGCAGACCGGGCAGGGCCCGGTCACCGAGCGCCCCCGGCGGAAGGTCCAACACGTCGGACTCGTCCTCGCCGGGCACCAGCGGCAGCTCACCCAGGCCCAGCTTGCCGGTCGGGTACCAGGTGTCGAGCACCTGGTCATCGGCGGTAACGGTGGACAGGCCGATGCCCCACGCGGAATCTGTCGACGTCACGTACTCACCTCTCGTTGCCTGCTGTGCTGGCTGCTGCTCGCGACTGCGGCCCGGCGGGCTGACTTCTCCGCACTCGGCCGAAGGTCTGCCGGGCTCGCGTCTCCCCGTCGCCAGTTGTGACGGTACCGTGCGGACCATGGAGAACCCGCTCACCCCCGAGGTCCTCGCCGATCCGGTGGCGCTGACCCGTGCCCTGGTCGACATCGAGTCCGTGTCCCTCAACGAGAAGGCCATCGCCGACTGTGTCGAGCAGGTGCTGCGGGGAGTGCCGCACCTGGCCACCTACCGGCACGGCAACACCGTGATGGCCCGTACCGACCTGGGGCGGGACTCCCGGGTGGTGTTGGCCGGTCACCTGGACACCGTCCCGCTGAACAACAACTTCCCGTCGACCATGCGGGGGGACCTGATGTACGGCTGCGGTACCTCCGACATGAAGTCCGGGGTGGCCTTCGCCCTGCACCTGGCGGTGACCCTGGCCGAGCCCCGGTACGACGTGACCTACTTCTTCTACGAGGCGGAGGAGATCGAGTCCCGGTACAACGGGCTGCACCTGGTGGCCCAGGCGCACCCGGAGTGGTTGGCGGCCGATTTCGCCCTGCTGCTGGAGCCGACCCACGGGGTGGTGGAGGCCGGCTGCCAGGGCACCATGCGGGCCACCGTGGTCACCACCGGGGTTCGGGCCCACTCGGCCCGCTCCTGGCACGGGGTGAACGCGGTGCACGGCGCCGGTGAGGTGCTCCGCCGGCTCGCCGAGTACCAGGCCCGGCGGGTGACCATCGACGGGTGCGAGTACCGCGAGGGGATGAACGCGGTGCGGATCCACGGTGGGGTGGCCGGCAACGTGGTGCCGGACCGGTGTGAGATCGAGGTGAACTACCGCTTCGCGCCGGACCGTACCCCGGCCGAGGCCGAGGCCCACCTGCGCGAGGTGCTGGCCGGGTACGAGCTGCAGGTGACCGACTGCGCCCCCGGCGCCCTGCCGGGGCTGGAGGCCCCGCCCGCGCAGGAGTTCCTGGCGGCGGTGGGTGCGGCCCCGATCGGCAAGCTGGGCTGGACCGATGTGGCCCGCTTCGCGGCGTTGGGCATCCCGGCCCTCAACTTCGGCCCCGGTGACCCGAATCTGGCCCACCACCCGGACGAGCACGTCGAGATCGACAAGATCCGCGAGGGGGCGATCACTCTGCGTCGCTGGCTGGCCACCAACTGAGCGCCCTGACCGGACGGCCGGTGGCCGTCCGGTCAGGCGACGGTGAGTCGGGAGTCGGCGGTGGGTTCGGCGACCGGCTCGGGAGCCTTTTCGAGCAGGCGGGCGCGGCGGCGCTCGGCCACCACGTCGCGGATGCGCCGCTGCATCTGTCGCCGGAGTCGCAGTCGTTCGTTGCTCATGATCACGCGTTGTCTCCTCTCCGGAAGCCGCGCGCCGGGGCATACCCGGTATGTGAATAGTAAGACGTCTGGCAACGCGATTTGGTTGCACAAGATCACGAAGTGTTTGCCGGGTTCCGCGGCGCTGCTCCACTACGGTTGCTCCCATGGAGCAGAGCAACATGCGCGACCCGGGACGGGAGCGGCATCGCGGCGCCGTGACGATGCGCCGGCAGACGATTCCCAACAGCACCGCCGACCAGGGGCTGCTGGATTCGCGGGCACGAGCCGACTGGCGGACCAGGGACTCCTGGCGGGCGCTGCGCATCCTCTCCGAGTTCGTCGAGGGCTTCGACACTCTCGCCGACCTGCCGCCGGCGGTCAGCGTCTTCGGCTCGGCCCGCAGCAAGCAGGACAGCCCGGAGTGCCAGCTGGCGGAGGCGCTCGGCGCCGCGCTGGCCCGGGCCGGATACGCGGTGATCACCGGTGGTGGTCCGGGGGTGATGGAGGCGGCCAACCGGGGGGCCAGCGAGGCCGGCGGACGCTCCGTGGGCCTCGGCATCGAGCTGCCCTTCGAGCAGGGCATCAACGAGTGGGTCGACCTGGCGATCGACTTCCGCTACTTCTTCGCCCGCAAGACCATGTTCGTCAAGTACGCCCAGGCGTTCGTGGTGCTGCCCGGCGGCTTCGGCACCCTGGACGAGCTGTTCGAGGCGCTCACCCTGGTGCAGACCGGCAAGGTCACCCGGTTCCCGGTGGTGCTGATGGGCACCGCGTACTGGCAGGGACTGCTGGACTGGCTGCGCGACACCATGGCCGCGGAGGGCAAGATCGGCCCGGTCGACCTCGACCTGATCTGTGTCACCGACGACGTGGCTGCGGCGGTGCGGCACATCGTGGAGGCCGAGGCCGCGCTCAGCACGGAGCAGGAGGCCGTACGCGAGGAATCCGTGGCGCGTGCCGCCGCCGACCAGCAGGCGGCCGCCACCGGGTCGGAGCACTGAACGAGTGGCCGCTATCTGCGTTTTCTGTGCCTCCTCCCGTACCCTCGACCAACGCTGGCTGGACCTGGCCACCGCCACCGGGGTGGAGATCGCCCGACGTGGGCACACCCTGGTCAGCGGCGGCGGCTGCGTGGGGATGATGGGCGCCCTCGTCGACGGTGCCCGATCGGCGGGTGGCCGGACCATCGGGGTGATCCCCCAGGCGCTGGTCGACCTGGAGGTCGCCGACCTGGACTCCGACGAGCTGGTGGTCACCGACTCGATGGCCAGCCGGAAGATCGTGATGATCGAGAAGTCGGACGCCTTCCTCACCCTGCCGGGCGGGTTGGGCACCCTCGACGAGCTTTTCGAGGTCTGGACCACGGCCACCCTGGCCCTGCACCAGAAGCCGATGGTGCTGGTCGACACGGACGGCTTCTACAGCCCTCTGTTGGGGTGGCTGCGCGACCTGACCGCCCAGAGCTTCCTCAAGCCCGGCGGCCTCAACCTGCTGCACTTCGTCGACACCGTCCCCGCCGCCCTGGACGCCCTCGAATCCCGCCTAACCTGACCCCACCCGGCTGCTCCTTGCCCTGGGTTACGGAAGCAAGATCGCGCTCGATCTGGGATCGAGTGGCTATGAGCGTGCTGATAGGCACTCGATCCAGGATCGAGCACGACCTTGAGTGGGACAGAACGACCGACGAGGGCCTGCGCTGTGGGGACGGGGTAGTCGAGGCGCCCACGGTCCTAGGGGCGGCGGCTGCTGTCGGGGTTCGGCGTGGGCGAGGACTCTCGCGGGCGGCGTGGGCGAGGACTCTCGGAGGGTGTGGCGCGGTGAGGGGTGTCGCAGGCCCGTGATGGGATGTCGGGATGCAGGCGTACCGGCTGGTGCGTCGGCCCGTGGGGCCGACCGAGGGAGACGGGCCGGCGCACGGGCACTCCCCGGCGCAGGATCCGGCGGTCGCCGACCCGAGTCCGTCAGCGCCCACCGACCCGGAAGGGCGGGTGCCTACCAACCAAGAGCGGGTGGCGCCCGTCGGCCTGGAGCGGGTGGTGCCCGCTGGGGCGGGGCGGGTGCGGGACGCCGGGCAGGCGGAGGTGGTGGCGCACACCGACGGGCCGCTGCTGGTGCTCGGTGGGCCGGGCACCGGGAAGACCAGCACCCTGGTCGAGGCGGTCGCCGGCCGGGTCGCCGAGGGGGTGGACCCGGAGCGGATCCTGGTCCTCACCTTCAGCCGGCGGGGCGCCGCCGACCTGCGACACCGCATCGAGGCGCGGATCGCCGCCGACGGGCAGCGGGTGCTGCGCGAGCCGCTGGTGCGGACCTTCCCGGCGTACGCCTTCGGGTTGTTGCGCCGGGCGGCGGCCGAGCGGGGTGAGCCCTCGCCTCGGTTGCTGACCGGGCCGGAGCAGGATCTGATCATCCGGGAACTGCTGGACGTGGTCGGCGAGGAGCCCGGCGACGATCCGGTCGGCTGGCCGGAGGATCTGCGTCCGGCCCTGCGTACCCGTGCCTTCGCCGCCCAGCTTCGTGACCTGCTGATGCGCGCGGCCGAGCGGGGGGTGGGCCCGGTGGAGCTGGCCCGGCTC
Organism: Micromonospora sp. DT229; assembly: GCF_049844505.1. Lineage (NCBI taxonomy): Bacteria > Bacillati > Actinomycetota > Actinomycetes > Micromonosporales > Micromonosporaceae > Micromonospora > Micromonospora sp. DT229. The sequence continues at coordinate 115,618 of NZ_JBNCLD010000005.1, forward strand.
GGCGAGAAGTTGGGGCGGGCGGACTGGCCGGCCGCCGCCCGGTTCCTCCGTGAGTACGTCGCCGTGCTGGCCCTGCGGGACGTGGCCAACCGGGGCTCGGTCGCGTACGACCCGGCCGAGTTGGTCCGGGCGGCCACCGGGATGCTGCGGGACGACCCGGAGCTGCTGGCCGCCGAGCGGCGTCGGCTGTCGTACGTCTATGTCGATGAGTTGGCCGACACCGACCCCGCCCAGCTCGACCTGCTGGAGACGGTGGCCGGAGGCGGCCTGCCCCTGGTCGCCTTCGCGGACCCGGACTCCTCCACGTACGCCTTCCGGGGTGCCGACCCGACCGGGGTGACGAGGTTCGCGCACCGGTTCCGGACCGCCTCCGGTGCGCCGGCCGGGCAGGTGCTGCTGACCACCAACTACCGCAGCGGGCAGCGACTGCTGGCCGCCTCCGCCCGACTGGCCCGGCGGCTACGGGGTCCGGCGGCGCATCGCCGGATGCAGCCGGTGCCGAGTACCCCGCCGGGCAGGGTGGAGATCCGCACCTTCCGGTCGGCCACCAGTGAGGCGGCCTGGTTGGCGCACGCGCTGCGCGAGGCGCACCTGCTCGGCGGGCTGCCCTGGGCGCGGATGGCGGTGCTGGTGCGGTCCACCGGCCGACAGTTGCCCACCCTGCGCCGGGCCCTGCACGCGGCCGGGGTACCGACCGTGGTGCACGGCGAGGACCTGCCCCTGCACCTGCAACCGGCGGTGGCCCCGTTGTTGTTGCTGCTGCGCTGCGCGTTGGAGCCGGAACGACTCGACGAGGAGGCCGCGGTCGCGCTGCTGCACTCGCCGTTGGGGGGCGCCGATCCGCTGGCCGAGCGGCGGTTGCGGCAGGGCCTGCGGGCCTTGGCCCTGGCCGCCGGTGACCGCCGACCCTCCGGGGAGTTGATCGTCGAGGCGTTGCGTGATCCAGCCGAGTTGGCCGGTGTCGAGCGACGTTGGGCCGAGCCGGCGCAGACGGTGGCCGGGCTGCTGGCGGTGGCCCGGGAGACGGCCGCGCGGCCGGGGGCCACCGTCGAGGAGGTGCTCTGGGCGGTGTGGCGGGCCAGTGGCCTGGCCGAGTTGTGGTCGGCGGCGCTGACCCGGGGGCCGGCGGTCAGCGGTGAAGGGGATCTGGCCCGGCGCCGTCGGGCCGAGGCGGCCGACCGTGACCTGGACGCGGTGATGGTTCTCTTCGACGCCGCGGCCCGGTTCACCGACCGGCTGCCCGGCGCACGTACCGAGGTCTTCCTCGACCATGTGCTCGGGCAGGAGCTACCCGCCGACACCCTGGCGCCGACCGCCGACCGGGGCGACGCGGTCCGGCTGCTCACCGCGCACGCCGCCAAGGGGCTGGAGTGGGACCTGGTGGCTGTCGCCGGGGTGCAGGAAGGGGTCTGGCCGGACCTGCGGCTGCGCGGCAGCCTGCTCGGCTCGGAACGACTGGTGGACGTGTTGGCCGGCCGGGCCGATGGCGCGGGCACGGTGGCCACCCTGGTCGGGCAGACCTCCGCCCTGCTGGACGAGGAGCGGCGGCTGTTCCATGTCGCGGTGACCCGGGCCCGACGCCGGTTGCTGGTCAGCGCGGTCGCCTCGGCCTCGGTCGGTGGCGACGACCACGACGAACAACCCAGCCGTTTCCTCTACGAACTCGGCCCCGGCGACGATCCGGCCCCTGACGGCGAATCCGGCCCGTCAAGCGGGGAGCCTGGACCCTCGGGTGGGGAACAAGGACCCGGACCCTCGGGCGGAGAGCCAGGACCCGGGCCTGCGGGCCGGGAGCCGGGACCCGGACCCACGGACGGAGAGTCGGGACCCGGGCACTCAGGTGGGGAGCCAGGACCTGGGCGCTCGGAGCCGGTGGTGGCTGAGGTCGAGGGGGCGGGGCCGCGTACCTTGCCGGTCAGCCGGCCGCCCCGGGCGCTCACCCTGCCCGCGCTGGTGGCGGAGTTGCGTACCGCGCTGGTCGATCCGGCCGCGCCGGTGGCCCGGCGGCGGGCGGCGGCGGCCGAGCTGGCCCGGCTGGGTGCCGCCGGGGTGTCCGGGGCGCATCCCGACGACTGGTGGGGGCTGCGCTCCCTGTCCGACGATCGGCCGTTGGCCGACGAGGGGGAGCCGGTCCGGGTCACGCCCTCGGGGATGGAGAGCGCGCTGCGGTGCAGCCTGCGCTGGCTGCTGGAACGGCACGGCGGCAGCTCCCCGGCCAGTGCCGCGCAGGGGGTGGGCAACCTGGTGCACGCGGCGGCGATGCTGGCCGAGGACGCCCGGGCCGACCGGAGCGCCCTGCTGGACTACGTCGCCGCCCGGTTCGACGCGATCGAGTTGGCGGCCCGCTGGATGGTGGGGCCGGAGCGGGCCCGTGCCGAGGCGATGGTCGACAAGTTGCTGCGGTGGCTGGCCGCCAATCCGCGTCGGCTGCTCGCCATCGAGCACGAGTTCGCGGTCCGCTTGGACGATCCGCAGCGGCCGGTCGAGCTGGTCGGCCGGGTCGATCGGCTGGAGGTGGACGAGGCCGGACGGCTGGTGGTGATCGACCTCAAGACCGGCAAGTCGACCACCGTCACCGAACGCGAGGTGAGCGAGCATCCGCAGCTCGGCGCGTACCAGGCGGCGGTGGAGGCGGGGGCCTTCGCCGAGTTCGGCGACGAGCCGGGCGGGGCGGCCCTGGTGCAACTGGGCACCGGTACCCGGGATGCCCGGGAGCAGGCGCAGCCACCGGCCACGGACGGCCCGGAGGCCGGCTGGGCCACCGCCCTGGTCCGCCGTACCGCCGATACGATGGCCGCGTCCACCTTCGCCGCGGTCGCCAACTCGAAGTGTCGGGTCTGCCCGGTGCGCACCAGTTGCCCGGTCTCCGGGCAGGGCCGGCAGGTGGTCGAGCCGCCGACCGTGCGTCGTCCCGAGGGCGAGGAGTGAGCGTGCCAGCCGGCGAAGCAGGCAGCCTGATCCAGCCCACCCTGTTCGGTCCCGGGGCACCGGCTCCCCGGTCGGCCGACTCCGGTCCCCGGTACACCCCGGTGGAGCTGGCCAAGCTGCTCCGGCTGCCGGCACCCACCCGGGAACAGGCGGCGATCATCGCCGCGCCGGTGGAGCCGCTGCTGGTGGTGGCGGGCGCCGGCTCGGGCAAGACCGAGACCATGGCCGCCCGGGTGGTGTGGCTGGTGGCCAACTCGTACGTGCGGCCGGAGCAGGTGCTCGGTCTCACCTTCACCCGCAAGGCCGCCGGTGAGCTGGCTCACCGGGTGCGTACCCGGCTGGACCAGTTGGTCCGCCGGCTCGGTCGGCGCGGACGGGACCCCCTCGACGACCCCCTGGCCGGGGAGCCGACCGTGGCCACCTACCACTCGTACGCCGGTCGGATCGTCACCGAGCACGGCCTGCGGGCCGGGTACGAGCCCTCCACCCGGCTGCTCACCGAGGCCTCGCGGTGGCAGTTGGTGGATCTCATCGTGCGCAACTACGACGGCGACATGTCCGAGGTGGATCGGATGCCGAGCACGGTGACCGACGCCGTGCTGGCCCTGGCCGGCGAGTTGGACGAGCACCTGGTCGAGCCGGAGGACCTGGCCGCCTGGACAGGCCGGTTCTTCGCCGAGGTGCAGTCGCGGCCGGGCCGGATCTACGCCGACGTACGCAAGGCGCTGACCCTGCAGCAGACCCGGCTGAAGCTGCTGCCGCTGGTGCGCGCCTACGCCCGGCGCAAGGCCGACTTCGAGGCGATGGACTTCGCCGACCAGTTGGCCCGGGCCGCCCGGGTGGCCCGGGACCATCCGGGCGTCGGCGAGATCGAACGGGACCGCTATCGGGTGGTGCTGCTCGACGAGTACCAGGACACCAGCCACGCCCAGGTGGTGCTGCTGCGGGCGCTGTTCGGCGGCGGGCATCCGGTGACCGCCGTGGGGGACCCCTGCCAGTCCATCTACGGCTGGCGGGGGGCCAGCGCCGGCACCCTGGACCGCTTCCCGGCCGACTTCGCGCGGAGTGACGGCAGCCCGGCCCGGGTGCTGGGGTTGACCACCAGTTGGCGTAACCGTCCGGAGATCCTGGCGGTGGCCAACGCCCTGGCCACTCCCTTGCGGGCCGCCGGTGCCCGGGTGCCCGAACTGCACGCCGCGCTCAGTGTCGACGAGCCCATCGCCCACCGCAGTCCGCGCGGGGCCGCCGCCGGCACGGTGCACTGCGCGCTGCTGTCGACGTACGCCGAGGAGGCCGACTGGATCGCGGACAGTCTGCTGGCGGCGTGGCAGGGGGCCGCCCGGATGCCGCGGGCGTTGCCCGAGCAGATCCCGGTGACCGCCCGCCCGACCACGGCGGTGCTGGTCCGGCTGCGCAGTCAGATCCCGGCGATCGCCGCCGCGTTGCGCGAGCGTGGGCTGCCGGTCGAGGTGGTCGGGCTCGGCGGCCTGCTGGACACCCCGGAGGTCCGTGACGTCGTTTGTACGCTGCGTGTGCTGGCCGACCCGACCGACGGTGCCGCCCTGTTGCGCCTGTTGACCGGGGCCCGGTGGCGGATCGGGCCCCGGGATCTGGTCGCCCTGCACCGCCGGGCCAAGGCCATCGCCGCCGCCCGCCGCCAACTGGCCGACGACGGCGACCCCGAGATCGTCCCGGACCGCCTGGACGAGGCGACCCTGGTGGAGGCGCTGGCCGACCTCGGCCCGGCGCAGGCGTACTCGGCCGAGGGGTATGCCCGGCTGCGCGCGTACGCCCGGGAGTTGGGGTTGCTCCGTTACCGGCTGGACCAGTCCCTGCCGGAGTTGATCGCGGACATCGAGCGGACCACCGGCCTGGACGTGGAGGTGGCGGTACGGGCCGGCGGGGAGGGCGCCGGCGACGCCGGGCTGGCCCGCGCCCACCTGGACGCCCTGGGTGATGTGGCCGCCCGGTTCAGCGGGGAGACCCCGGGGGCCACCCTCGCCGGTTTCCTGGCCTATCTGGCCGCCGCCGAGGACGAGGAGCGCGGTCTGGCTCCCGGTGAGGTGGAGGTGGTCGAGGGGGCGGTGCAGATCCTCACCGCCCACGCGGCCAAGGGGCTGGAGTGGGACGTCGTGGCGGTGGCCGGGCTGAGCAGGGGAGTGTGGCCGGGTCCGGTCCGCAGTTCCGATCACTGGCTGGGCGGGCTGGGGGTGCTGCCCTTCCCGCTGCGGGGCGACGCGGAGGGACTGCCCGCACTGGCTCTGGCCGAGGCCGCCGACCAGCGCGCGGTGGCCCGCGCGGTGGCGGACTTCACGGACGACTGGCGGGCCCACGACGAGCGGGAGGAACGACGGCTGGCGTACGTGGCGGTGACCCGCCCGCGTCGACTGTTGCTCTGCTCGGGCCACTGGTGGGGGGAGGGCACCAAGCGCCCGCGCGGACCCTCGGCGCTGCTGCGCGAGATTCACGACGCCTGCCTGGCGGCCGGGGCCGGTCACCTGGTCGACGAGTGGACCCCGGAGCCGACCCCGGACGCGGTCAACCCGACGACCGAGGTGGTGCTGCGCGCCGAGTGGCCGGCGGACCCCCTGGGGGTACGCCGACCGGCGTTGACCGAGGCGGCCGTGCTGGTACGCCGGTTCCTCACCGAGGGGGTGGACCCGGCCGGGCCGGACGTCTCCGCCGCCTCGGATCCGGAGGTGACCAGGTGGCGGCGGGAGGCCGACCTGCTGCTGGCCGAGCGGGCGGAGCTGAGCCGCCTGTCCGGCCCGATCGAGGTGGCGCTGCCCGCTCACCTGTCGGTGACCCAGTTGGTCAATCTGCGCCGGGATCCGGCGGCCCTGGCCCGTACGCTGCGCCGCCCGTTGCCCGCCGAGCCGAACCCGTACGCCCGCCGGGGCACCGCCTTCCACGCCTGGTTGGAGCAGCGGTTCGGGGCGGACCGGCTACTGGACACCGACGAGTTGCCCGGGGCGGCCGACGAGGACGCCGCGCCGGACGAGGCCCTGGCCGAGCTTCAGCGTCGTTTCCTGGCCAGCGAGTGGGCCGACCGGACCCCGGTCGAGGTCGAGGTGCCCTTCGCCACCGTGATCGGCGGGGTGGTGGTGCGGGGCCGGATGGATGCGGTGTTCCGACGCCCGGGGGACCGCTTCGACGTGGTCGACTGGAAGACCGGGGCCCGCCCGACCGGCGTGGCCGCCGAGGTGGCCGCCGTGCAGTTGGCGGTCTACCGACTGGCCTGGGCGGAGCTGGCCGGGATCGCCCTGGACCGGGTCGGTGCGGCCTTCCACTACGTGCGGGAGGGGGTCACCGTCCGGCCGACTGACCTGCTCGACCTCGACGGCCTCACCGAGTTGATCACCTCGGTCCCGCAGTCACCCGGAGCCGACACTGGCGCTGAGCCGGATCAGTGAGTAGAGTGTCTGGCGTTGCAGCTTTGGTTACCAGCTCTGTGTGCGCCTGGCGGATATGTGACCCCAGGCGCACTTTGTTGTGTCCGGAGTTCTCCGGGCGGGGCGACCAGAAGCGACAGGTGTTCCGAGCAGGTCCGCTCGGTTCACTCCTCTCTCCGATCCCGCAACTGGTGCGGGGTCGACGTTCCGTCAAGGAGACGTAACAAGTATGGCTATTGGCACCGTCAAGTGGTTCAACGCTGACAAGGGCTTCGGTTTCATCACCCCGGACGGCGGCGGCGCTGACGTCTTCGCTCACTTCTCGGCGATCCAGTCCTCCGGTTACCGGAGCCTGGACGAGAACCAGCGGGTCGAGTTCGAGGTCGTCCAGGGCCAGAAGGGCCCGCAGGCGGAGAACATCCGCCCGGTCTGATCCAGGGCGACACTGCCTGACCGCAACGGTCGGGTCACTTCCGGTGAATGTCTGGCCGGCGGTGACCCGACCGTTCGCACATTCGGCCCACGACACCACATCCTGAGTCGGGAATCAGTCGTTGCGGGTCGGGGGGATGGCTGCCAGCATCAACGGGCCGGGTGACGCTGGCCGGGGGGCAGGCGTCAGGGCCGGGGGCAGGCGTCAGGCGGCACGGGGGAGGCAGGACCATGGGGGGCTCGGCGGCTGTACGCGAGTTACTGCTGGTGGTGGCGATGGCGGTGGTCGGACTGCTGCTCGCCATGGCGGCGGCCTTCACCCCCTGGCCGGTCATGCCGGGCGGGTCCGCGCCCTCCAGCCTGGTGGATCTTCAAGGTCCGCCGGCGGTCCCCGAGCCGGTCGGCAGCACGGCCGGCTGAACCCACGGTCGCATCAGCGGCGCACGGATGCTCACGCATCGGGGCGTCGAGACGTTAGGGTCGGATCCGTGCCGACGCGCAAAGCGAAAATTCCAGCGACGAGGTATCCGGTCGAGCGCTTCACCCTCGACAACGGCCTGCGGGTGGTCCTGACCCCGGATCGCAGTGCCCCGGTCATCGGGGTGGCGGTCGTCTACGACGTGGGCATCCGGTCCGAGCCCGAGGGCCGCACCGGCTTCGCCCACCTCTTCGAACACCTGATGTTCCAGGGTTCGGAGAATCTGGAGAAGCTGGCGCACTTCCGGCACGTGCAGGGCGCCGGTGGCACGTTCAACGGCTCCACCCACCTGGACTACACCGACTACTACGAGACCCTGCCCAGCAACGCGCTGGAACGGGCCCTCTTCCTGGAGGCCGACCGGATGCGGGGTCCTCGGCTCACCGAGGAGAACCTGCGCAACCAGGTCGACGTGGTCAAGGAGGAGATCCGGGTCAACGTGCTCAACCGGCCCTACGGTGGGTTCCCGTGGTTGACCCTGCCGCCGGTCATGTTCGACACCTTCCCCAACGCGCACGACGGCTACGGCTCCTTCGTCGACCTGGAGTCGGCCACGGTCGACGACGCCGCCGACTTCTTCCGGCGCTACTACGCCAGCGGCAACGCGGTGCTGGTGGTCAGCGGCGACATCGACGTGGCCGAGGCGACCACCCTCGTCGAGCGACACTTCGGTGACGTGCCGGCCCGCCCGGCACCGGATCGCCCGGACTTCGCCGAGCCGGACCTGACCGCGGAGCGGCGCACCGCCCACACCGACCGGTTGGCGCCCCTGCCGGCGGTGGCCTCGGGGTGGCGGGTGCCCGACCCGATCGGTGACTTCGCCGCCTACCTGCCGTACGTGGTGCTGGCCGAGGTGCTCACCGACGGCGATGCCTCCCGGCTGGTCGAGCGACTGGTCCAGCGCGACCGCACGGTGACCAGCGTCGGCGGCTACGTGGGCTTCATGGGAGACCCCTTCGACGTACGCGACCCCACCGCCCTGCTGTTGCAGGCGCACCTGCCGCCCGGCGGGGACGTGGACAAGGTGCTGCGCACGGTCGACGAGGAGTTGGACCGGCTGGCCACCGACGGGCTGACCGAGGGGGAACTGACCCGTACCCAGGCCAGGATGGCCACCCACCTGCTGCGCGACACCGACGCCGTGCTCGGCCGCGCCTTGCGGATGGCGGTGCTGGAACAGCAACGCGGCGAGCCGGGACTGCTCAACGAGTTGCCCCGACTGGTCGGGGCGGTCACCGAGGAGCAGGTCCGCGCCGCCGCCGCCACCCTGCGGCCGGAGCGCCGCGCCTCCATCGAGGTCATTCCCGGCGGTACCCAGACGAAGGAGACAGCCCGTTGAGTGTGAGGGCCCTGCCGCCGCTCGGTCCGACCCGTCGGCTCAAACTGCCGAGCCAGGCCGAGCGGACGCTCGACAACGGGCTGACCGTGATCGCCGTACGCCGGACGGCCGTGCCGCTTGTCGAACTGCGGCTGTGGATGCCCTTCAGTCGGGCCCACCTGGCCCGGGGGCAGATGCTCGCCGCCACGCTGCTGTCCGGTACGGAGACGATGAGCAGCGTGCAGATCGCCGCCGAGCTGCAGAAGATCGGGGGCGGTCTCTCCGCCGGGCTGGACCCGGATCGGCTGATGCTCTCCGGCAACGGCCTGGCCACCGGTCTGGATCGGCTGTTGGAGATCCTCGCCGAGGTGCTCACCGGCGCCAGCTACCCGGCCGAGTGGGTGGCCACCGAACGGGACCGCCTGGTCGACGGCATTCAGGTCGCCCGCAGTCAGCCGGGCCACCTGGTCCACACCGCGCTGCTCAAGCGGCTCTACGGCCGGCATCCGTACGCCGTGCAGACCCCGGAGCCGGAGCAGGTCCGGGCGGTGCGGCCGGCGGCGCTGCGTACGCTGCACGCCCAGCGGGTGCATCCGGCCGGTGCGGTACTCGTGCTGGTCGGCGACGTCCGGCCGGAACGGGCCCTGGACGCGGCCGAGAAGGCCCTCGGCGGCTGGTCCGGTGCGGGGCACTCCGCCGCGCCGCCCCCCGCCCCACCGCTGGTGCCCGGTCCGTTGCTGCTGGTCGACCGGCCGGGCTCGGTGCAGTCGTCCCTGCGGATGGCGTTGCCGGCGGTGCCCCGTACCCATCCCGACCATGCCGCACTTCAGCTGGCCAACCTGATCTTCGGCGGCTACTTCTCCTCCCGTTGGGTGGAGAACATCCGGGAGGACAAGGGCTACACCTACGGGCCGCACTCGTCCGTGGAGCATTCCGTGGCCGGCTCGCTGCTGGTGGCCGCCGCCGAGGTGGCCACCGAGGTGACCGCCCCGGCGCTGCTGGAGACCCAGTACGAGCTGGGTCGCCTCGCCACCGTGCCGCCCAGCGCGGACGAGCTGGAACAGGCCCGGCAGTACGCCCTGGGCACCCTCCAGCTGGGGGTGTCCACCCAGGCGGGGCTGGCCTCCATAATCAGCGCCTACGCGAGCAGCGGGCTGCGGCTGGACTTCCTGGCCGAGCACGCGGCCCGACTGGCCAAGACCAGCGCCGAGGACGTCGCCGCGGCGGCGGCCCGTTACCTGGCTCCGGCGCGGGCGGTGACCGTGGTGCTCGGCGACGCCGAACGGATCGCGGAATCGCTGGGCACCCTGACCCCGGTCGAGACCGCGCCGGTGCCGGCATGACCCTGCGGGAGTCCCTGGGCTCGGACGGCAGCGCCGGATGGGGTGGCGCGGTGCTGGGTCTCCTGGCGGACGGTACCCTCGCTCCGCCGTTGGCCCGTTCCACCCTGGATCGGGCGGCCCACCGGCGGGCCGACCCCGACTGGCTGGCCGGTGCCTGGGCCGGGGCCCGGGTGCTGAGGTTGGATGTCCAGGCCGGCGGTCGGGCCCTGGTACGCACCGACACCCCCCAGCCGACCCTGGTCCTGGCCGAGGCCGACGAGTTGGCGCCGCAACTCGCCGCCGAGGCGATGTTCCTCGGGGTGGAGCCGGACGGGGTGCCGGTGTTCTGCGTGCACACCGAGTTGCCGGCCGTGCCGAACACCCGGGCGGCCAACCTGCGGCAGATCGGTCACCTGCTCGGCGACCGGGACGCCGGCCTGTTCACCACCGCCTTGGCGCTGACCAACTGGCATCTGCGCCACCTGTACCACCCGGTCACCGGCGAGCCCACCCGGACGGCCGAGGGGGGTTGGTCTCGGGTGGACAGCCGGGGCGAGCGGGTGTGGCCCCGTACCGACCCGGCGATGATCGTCCTGGTGCACGACGGGGTAGCGGGTGTCGAGGGGCGGTGCCTGCTCGGCAACAATGTCAGCTGGCCGAGCACTCCGGGGCAGCGCCGCTTCTCCTGCCTGGCCGGTTATGTGGAGCCCGGTGAGTCCGCCGAGGCGACCGTGCTGCGGGAGGTCCACGAGGAGGTCGGGGTACCGGTCACTGACGTCAGGTACGTGACCAGTCAGGCATGGCCGTTTCCGGGCTCGTTGATGCTCGGCTTCCTGGCGGCTGCGGACCCGGCGCACCCGGTACGGGTCGACCCCACCGAGATCGCCCAGGCCCGCTGGTTCTCCCGGCAGGAGATCGGTGCGGCCCTGGCCGGTCGGCCGGTCGATGTGGGCGGCGCCGAGTTGCGACTGCCGCCACCCTCCTCGATCGCCCTGTTCCTGATCCATCGCTGGTTCGACGGCCATTGCTGAGGCGGCACACCTGGGGCGACCGGCGCGGGTGACCTGAGCGTGGCCGTGCGGCCCCGACCCGGGACCGTCGTTGCCGCGACGGCCCACGGGTCGGGGACACGGGCCGCCGTGGTCGGCTGGTGAGGAACACGGCGGGGGAGCCGGTCGACCACGACGGACGGGTGTGGGGTGTCAGGTGTCGGACCCCTGCGGCCGGGCCCGCTGGGGTCCCGGATCGTCCAGGGGCAGCACCTTGATCCGTTGTTTGCCGGCGCGTACCGCACCGACCGTGGCGAAGGCGCGGGCCAGTATGAAGGCGGCGTCCCGGTCTTCGGCGTGTACGACCTGACGGCGGGGCTCGGGTCGGGTGGTCTCGTCCCGCAGCCGACGGCCTCCGGCCCAGGCGGCCGTGATGTCGGCGTCGGCGGCGGCGCGAATGCTGGTGCGAACGATCAGGAACCGCATGTGGGTCTCCGGATGGTCGCGACGGGTGGAATGGTGGAAGTTCCACGTCACTACATCGGCCATCGTACGCCCGTGTGGTGTCTCAGCAAGTGAAACGCTCGAATTGACTGCGGTCTCATCCGATCATCCGATCCCTGCTCAGCGGGGGTGTCGGGCCCGGACGACGAACGGGACCACCGGCACCGTGCCGGTGGTCCCGCCAAGGCGTGCCCGGTCAGTCCAGATCGAACTGCCCGTTCTTGGTGCCGGAGATGAAGCCCAGCCAGCCGGCCCGGTTGAACAACAGCACCGGGCCCTCGGGGTCCTTGCTGTCCCGCAGTGCCACCGCTGCGGGACCGTGGCCCAGCGGTGCGACCTCGACGCAGTTGGAGGTCTGGCTTCGGGTGCTGGTGCGCCAGGGGGCGTCGGCGAGTTGGGCGAGGACGGAGGTCTTGCGGATTTCGTTCATCGTTGTGCTCCTGAGCTGAATCGACACCGACGAGTGGCCTGGCGCCTGCCGGCGGTGTCCGGTGTCGGTCATCGTTCCGTCAGGCGCCCGGTGGAGCTGCGGCGCTGGGCCGGCGCCATTGCCGAACCACCCGCCGCGGTGGACGGAGCCGCCGTCCCGGACAGCCGTTCCGCCGACTCGGTCAGCCAGGAAAGAGTGTCCGGTGCGGAGAGCGCCGCCGCGCATAACCACTTGAACACCACTTTATAGCGATTTAGGGCGATTACCTCGGTCGACATGACATCGGTGAAGCCACCTTCGATGGCCAGGGTCTCCGGATCCAGCGGGTCGGCGAAGCGGTAGAGGGAGAAGGCCGTCGGCGGCAGGTACCACTGGCCGATCGGTGTGTCGCGCAGCAGCACGTGCAGGGTGACGTTCGGTCGGGCGGCCAACTCGCACAACTGCGCCAACTGCTCCCGCAGCACCTCGGGCGGACCGGCCCGGTGGCCCAGTGCGGACTCCTCCAGCACGGCTGTGTAGCGGGGGGCGTCGAACTCCCGGGTGAGCAGGGACTGTCGTGCCAGCCGTGCCTTGATCTCGGTGTCGATGTCCTCGCCGGCCTCCGGATCGCCGGCCTCCTGGTCCACCTCCCAGGCCGAGGAGATGCGCATCCGGGCGTACCCGGTGGTCTGCAACAACCCCGGCACCAGGACCGGGTTGTACTCGGAGATCTCGGCGCAGCCCGCCTCCAACTCGGCGAAGTTGCGCTGCTGCTGCGTCATCGCCGGAAAATTCTTCAACCAGCCCCGGATGTCACCGGCTTCCTGGGTGATGCCGAGCAGTTCCGCCCGTAGCGTCTCATCGACGCGGTAGAGGTCGAGCAGGTCACGAACATCCTGCGGATCCGGCCTACTGCGTCCGTTCTCCAGGCGGGACAACTTCGACGCGGAGGCCCAACCGATGTGCTCGATGACCTGGTCTCCGGTCAGACCGGCGGCTTCGCGCAGTCGGCGCAGCTCAAGACCGAGCCGACGGCGGCGCAGGATCGGGCCAGGTGAGGCAGGAGGCACGGTGTCCTCTTTTCCGTCGACCGCCGCAGACGCGACGGTAACTGTATGAAATTCGCCCCCCACGGTCAGTATGGACGTCGCGGCCGGTGCCGGAGGTTCCGGCGGAGGGCGTGTCTCCAGAATTGCGCAGACCCGACACCGGAGGGGCCCACCGCGACCTGCGGGCGGTGCTTCGGTGGTGGGCCGCTGTCGCGCCCGTCACCTGACCTGCGGAGGGATTCATGCGTACCGTCCTGAGCCGACCGGACTTCCGCCTGCTCTTCGGCGGCCTGCTGGCCAGCCTGACCGCCGAGTCGATGCTGCTGCTGGCACTCGCCATCTGGGTCAAAGATCTGACCGGTTCGGACGCCCTGGCCGGCGCCACCCTCTTCGTGATCATCGCCCCGCGGGTGTTGGCGCCGCTGGTCGGCTGGCTCGTCGACAGATACCCCCGGCGGCGGGTCTTCGTGGTCACCAACCTGATCACCGCCCTGCTGCTGACCCCGCTGCTGGCGGTACGCGACGCGGGAGACATGTGGATCATCTACGGGGTGGCCGCGCTCTACGGCCTGTCCAACCTCACCATCGGGGCGGTACTCAGTCGACTGGTCTGCGAACTCGTCCCGGCCGACCTGCTCGGCGAGGCCAACGGGGTGCTCCAGACCGTACGCCAGGGCCTGCGGCTGATCGGCCCGTTGGCCGGTGCCGGGCTCTACGCCCTGCTGGGTGGAGGGGTACTCGCCGCCGTCGGCATGGCCGGGTTCCTGACCGCCGCCGCGGTGGTGGCCGGACTGCGCCCCGCCCAGTCGGGCACCCGGCCCACCGAGGAGGATGCGCTTGCGCGGCGCTGGCGGGTGCAGCTCGTGGCCGGTCTGCGCCACCTCGTCGAGGAGCCGGCGATTCGGCGGGCCCTGCTCGGCTACGGGCTCGCCTCGCTGGTGATGGGCTTCACCGAGTCCCTCATCTTCGCGTACGTCGATCAGGGGTTGGGCCGGGACGCGGCGTTCGTCGGGGTACTGGTCACCGTGCAGGGCATCGGCGGCCTGGTCGGCGGCCTGGTCTCGGCCGCCGTGCTGCGTCGGGTCGGCGAGCTGGGCACCCTCGCCGCCGGTGTCGCCTTCTTCGGACCGGCCGCGCTGGCGTTGGGGTACCCGAACCTCTGGCTCGGCTTCGCCGCCGTGCTGCTGGCCGGGGTGTCCCTGCCGCTGACCCTGGTCGGCCTGCACACCCTCGTCCAGCGACGCACCCCGGCCGAGGTGCTCGGTCGGGTGGCCGCCGCCGCGGAGGCGGCGGTCAGGGTCCCGCAGGCGCTCTCCATCGGTGCAGGGGCTCTGCTCGTCGGGGTGCTCGACTATCGGCTGGTGTTCGTCCTGATCGGGCTGGCCACCCTGCTGGCCGCCGGCTACCTCTGGGGTGGGCGCCGGCTCAGCCCACCGGCCGGGCCGTCGGCGCGCCCCCGGATCCCGGCGCCCCGCCCCGCCCCGCCCCCGACGGCACGGCGTCCCGCCGTACCCCCGACGGCACGGCGTCCCTTCCGGCGGTACGGCGCTGACCACGAACCGTGGACCCCGTCATTGCGTCGCAACCCCGACCCAAGCCGGTGATCTGATCATTTCTCCGCCTTCCAGCGGGTCTACCGGAAAGCCTGTCCGCCAGTCGCCGAACTTCCGCCGAGTGCTCCCCGTCACAACCTGCACATTCGACGGAACTTGACATCGGCTCTTGACCTGCGAAAACGCCCCCCGTTCAATGATCACACCGCACCGCCTTCCGGTGAGGAAGGTCGCAGCCGGGCCAGCACGGAGCGCGTACGGCGCACGGGGGCCGCAACGATGTCTGGCTGGCGCTGCCGCACCACATCTCAGAAGGGATGTCACAACTGTGACAAGACCACGCCGCCGCCATGTGGCTCTGATCGCCGCGCTCCTCCTCGCCCCCATGGTGGCGCCCGGGGTGGCCAACGCGAACGGACCGTTCGTCCCGCCGGGCCAGGAGAACGTCAACCGCTCCTCGCAGCTCAGCGCCGCTGAGGTCTCCGCCGAAATGCACGCCCTGGCGGCCCGCAGCAAGGGTGCCCTCCGGATCGAGGAGATCGGCCGCAGCGGCCGGGACCGCCCGCTGGAGATCGCCTTCATCGGCACCGGTGAGACCCGGGTCTGGATCCAGGGCCGGATCCACGGCAACGAGCCCTACGGCGCCGAAGCCTCGTTGGACTTCCTGAAGACCCTGGTCTCCGGCGGGAAGCACGCCCGCGAGGTGCTGGAGAAGATCAGCTTCGCGATCATCCCGATCTACAACCCGGATGGTTTCGAGGAGTACCGCCGCCAGGACAGCGTCCACCGCATCGACCTCAACCGTGACTGGGGCGTCGACCGGCAGATCTTCGACCAGATCAACAGCGTCCGGGCCAGCCGTGGCGAGGCCCCGCTGCCCGAGCGCACCTTCACCAACTACACCCAGTACCGCGCCGTCGAGTCGCAGCAGTTCTGGTACGCCTGGGCCGACTTCAAGCCGCACCACATGATCGACCTGCACCACCAGGGCACCTACTACGTCGGCGACAGCACCGACGAGATGACCACCTTCTCGGTGGGCATCTCGCTGGACCCCGGCATGCTCAGCCAGAGCCAGTGGGACACCGTCCGCCGGATGGGCGTCGCGGCCGCAGACGCCGCTGACCGGAGCGGCGTGGTCACCACGACCCTCTACCCGTACATCAACATCCCGGAGGGCGTCGTCTCGGCCGCCATGCTCAACGGCCCCGGCCCGCGTGGTGAGTACGCCAACTGGCGCAGCAACGCGATGTTCTTCGAGTCGCGTGGCGGCATCGGCCACAAGAGCAGCGGCTACATCATCAAGCAGAACGTCAACGCCCTCTGGGGCATCATCGACAAGATGAGCGATGGCACGCTGGAGAACGTGGACGCCGACCGGTACGGCCAGATCCCGAACCGTGGCGCCACCATCACCACCTGCATCGCGTTCCCGAACCAGTGTGACTTCTGATCCTTCGCACTGACAGCAGTGGCGGTCCACCCCACCGGGTGGACCGCCACTGGCGTCGGTCAGGCGGCGATGCCGGCCAGGTGCTGCTTGACCTGGACGATCGTCGGGTTGGTCAGCGCGCTGCCGTCGGCGAAACGCAGGGTGGGGACGGTCTGGTTACCGCCGTTGACGCTCATCACGAAGTCGGCGGCGGCCGGATCCTGCTCGATGTCGATGACCTGGTAGGCGATTCCCTCCCGGTCGAGCTGCGACTTCAGTCGGTGGCAGTAGCCGCACCAGGGCGTCGAGTACATCGTCAGCATGATCAGATCCTCCTGGTCGGGCCCGGCTGTTCGCTGACCGGGCTCGGGCTATCCGCAGTAACGTCCGGGGCAGCTGAGACAATTCCCCGTTGTGGTGGTCAACTCCCCGTCCGAACGCGTGCTCGCCGGCCTGGACCCGGAGCAACGCTCGGCGGTGACCGCCCCCGCCGGGCCGGTCTGCGTACTCGCCGGCGCCGGTACCGGCAAGACCCGGGCGGTGACCTCGCGGATCGCGTACCGGGCGTTGACCGGGGAGATATCCGCCCGGCACGTGCTCGCGGTCACCTTCACCGCCCGGGCCGCCGCCGAGTTGCGGCACCGGCTGGCCCAGTTGGGGGTGGCCGGGGTGCAGGCCCGTACCTTCCACGCCGCCGCGCTGCGCCAGATGCGCTACTTCGCGCCCCGGCTGCTGGGCGGGCGGGCCATGCCCGAACTGCTGGACAGCAAGGTCCGGCTGGTCACCCTGGCCGCCGCCCGGGCCGGGCTGCGGACCGACCGCACGGCCGCCCGCGACCTGGCCGGTGAGATCGAGTGGGCCAAGTCCTGCCTGGTCGAGCCGGGGGAGTACGTGGTGGCCGCGGCCAAGGCGCTGCGCGAGACCCCGCATGAACCGACCAAGGTCGCCGAGGTCTTCGCCGCGTACGAGAAACTCAAGCGGACCACCGGGGTGATCGACTTCGAGGATGTGCTGCGGGCCGCGGTCTGGGGGATCGAGGAGCACGCCGACGTCGCCGAGCAGGTCCGCAACCAGTACCGGCACTTCGTGGTTGACGAGTACCAGGACGTCAACCCCTTGCAGCAGCGGCTGCTGGAGGCCTGGCTGGGCGGGCGGGACGACCTGACCGTGGTCGGCGACGCCAGCCAGACGATCTACTCCTTCACGGGGGCGACCTCGTCGTACCTGGTCGACTTCCCACGCCGGCACCGCGGCGCGACCGTGGTCCGGCTGGTCCGCGACTACCGTTCGACCCCGCAGGTGGTCGGCCTGGCCAACGCGGTCATCTCGCAGGCGCGGGGCACGGAGGCGCGGCTGCGGCTGGAACTGGTCGGCCAGCGTCCCGCCGGCCCGGCACCGGAGCTGCGGATCTTCACCGACGAGGCGGCGGAGGCCAACGCGGTCGCGGCGCGCTGCCGGGCCCTGGTCGACGCCGGGACGGCGGCCCGCGAGATCGCCGTGCTGTTCCGCACCAACGCCCAGTCCGAGGCGTACGAGAAGGCGCTCGCCGAGGCGGGGGTGCCGTACGTGGTGCAGGGGGCCGAGCGGTTCTTCGAGCGACCCGAGGTGCGCCAGGCCATGGTGGCGATGCGGGCGGCCACCCGGTCCATCCCGGGGGAGACCCCGCTGGTCACCGCCGTGGTCGAGGCGCTGGCCGCGGTCGGCTGGGCGCCGGACTCACCTCCGCCGGGCGGGGCCGCCCGGGAACGCTGGGAGGCGCTCGCCGCACTGGTCGCGCTCGCCGAGGAGTACGCGGCCAGCCCGCAACTGCTGCCGCTGGGCGCTGCGGCCACCGTGGAGCGTCCGGTCACCCTGGCCGATTTCACCGACGAGTTGCACCGGCGGGCGGCACAGCAGCACGCGCCGACGGTGGAGGGGGTCACCCTGGCCTCCCTGCACTCGGCGAAGGGGCTGGAATGGGAGGCGGTGTTCCTGGTCGGCCTGGCCGAAGGCACCCTGCCCACCACGTACGCCCGCACCGCCGAGCAGGTGGAGGAGGAGCGCCGCCTGCTCTACGTCGGCATCACCCGGGCCCGTCAGTGGCTCTGGCTGTCGTACGCCTCGGCACGCTCACCGGGTGGTCGCGCCCGGCGGCCGTGCCGTTTCCTGCCCCAGCTGTCCCCCTCCGGTACGGCGGAGCGGGCCGGTGGCACCCGCCCGGCCCCCGGCACCCCCCGGCGGGCGGCCACCCGGATCGTTTCCTGTCGGATCTGCGGTACGACCCTGCTGGCCGGGCCGGACCGCAAACTCGGCCGCTGCGCGACCTGCCCCTCCGACATCGACGACGAGTTGCACGAGCGGTTGCGCGAGTGGCGGTCCCGGGTGGCGGACACCCAGAAGGTGCCGGCCTATGTCGTCTTCACCGACGCCACCCTGGTCGCGCTCGCCGAACGGCGTCCGGGCCGCGCGGAGGATCTGGTCGCCATCGCCGGCATCGGTCCGCGCAAGTTGGGCCTGTACGGAGAGGCTGTGCTGGCCCTGGTTAAGGGCGCGGCGGTGGACGAAATCTGCCCGCAGAAAACTTTTTGAATCTGGCCGTTAATTCGTTTGCCCTCGCCCGGTCGACGGGCATAGCCTCAGGACACACCTCGCGGGGGGCCCTGTTCGGGCTGCTCAACAGGGGATTGTCCGAGTCGACCACGAGTGAACGTCAAGGAGGTGGCACCGATGGAGAGCTACATCTACACGCGTCCGACGGCGCTGCCCGTTGCCGTCGCTCCGTTGTCTGCTGCCCTGACCGTTGCCGTGGCTCCGATGTCGGCCGATCGGGCCGCCGTCGCCGCTGCGCGACCGTGGGCTCCGCAGGCGCACCGGGTCGAGGTTCAGGCCGAGCTGATCCTCGCCCCAGCAGCGAATGCGATCCAGGGGACCAGTGGCTTCACGGGCAAGGGCGTCGATGGCGCCGTCAAGCGGATGGACGTCCGCGGTGTTCCACCTCGAGGTAGACCGGTCTGATCACAGACCACCGGCTCACCTCGAGGCCGCGGAACCCGCATACCGGGATCCGCGGCCTCAGTTTTTTTTTGCACCGCCGAAGTACGTCGGACCAGCGATCCACGAGATCGAGATGAGAGAGAGGTGACCGGGAGATGACTCTGGCGTTAGCCCCGCTCGACCTGAACGTCGAGACCGAGGCGAATCTGCCCTGCCGGAAGTTCGACCCCGACCTGTGGTTCTCCGACTCACCTACCGACCTGGACGTGGCCAAGACTCTCTGCGGGGACTGCCCGCTGCGGGTCGAGTGCCTCGCCGGCGCGGTCGAGCGCGCCGAGCCCTGGGGGGTCTGGGGTGGCGAGATCTTCGAGCGTGGCGCGGTCGTTCCGCGCAAGCGGCCCCGGGGCCGCCCCCGCAAGGAGGACCTCGCCCGTGACGCCGCACTGCGGGTCGAGGCCGAGGCGCGACTGGCGGCCAACGGCCTTGCCACCTCGCGCAGTGCCGTCCGGCTGGCTGCCTGAGATGTTCCCGATCCGAACCCGTCCCGCCGGTGTCGCACCGGCCGAGAGAAAGCTGAATCCGATGCTGCCCCTGATGACCGGAGTCGCCGAGATGCAACTACTTCATGAAGCGCTGTCGAGGGCTCGAATGCTCCGGCCTCAGGCCGGTCGCACCACCACGAGCACTGAGGCAACCCGATCCGCCCGTACCGTCGCCATGGCCAGCCGTACCCGGTCGGCCCGCGAACTGGGTCTTCTGTAGTACAGACACCGAACCGGCGGGCGGGGGAGAGGAAAGGAGACCCCCCCCCGAAGGGGGGGGGGGGGGGGCGGGGCCCCCCGCGGAAGCCGGGCCCCACCCGT